>NZ_JASJVF010000032.1:0-22709 GCF_035019805.1 Cryobacterium sp. 10I1 | reverse complement strand
GCCACCGCCGACCTCGGCATCGCCATGGGCACCGGCACCGACGTCGCGATCGAGGCGAGCGACCTCACCCTCATCCGCAGCGACCTCGTCGCGGCAGCGGATGCCATCCGGCTGTCCCGGCGCACGCTCGCCACGATCAAGGCGAACCTGTTCTGGGCCTTCGCCTACAACGTGGCCGCGATCCCGCTCGCCATGCTCGGCCTGCTCAACCCCCTGATCGCCGGCGCCGCAATGGCGCTGTCCTCGGTCTTCGTGGTGAGCAACAGCCTCCGCCTCCGCGGTTTCCGCGGACTGACCCTGCCGGCCGCTGCCCCTCGTACCCCCACGGGTATGGCGAGTAGCGTGACGGTATAACGAAGGAGAACAGAATGATGTGGGGCAACGGGTACGGCATGGGATTCATGTGGTGGGTGTGGCCGGTCGGGCTGGTCCTGATCCTGGGCGTAGTCCTGCTCACCATCGTGACCATCCGGGTCTTCAGCAGCGGGAGCGGGACCCGTGCGGAAGGGCCGCAGGGCAACGTCCCTTCCGGGCCGGTTTCGACCAGACGCAGCGCAGCACGCCTCCTTCTGGACGAGCGCTTCGCGCGCGGCGAACTCGACGCCGAGGAGTACCGGCACCGCGTGCAGGTGCTCGGGGAGTAGTCGACTCAGGCTCAGGCTTCGCCGCCGCCGCGCCCGTTTCGGCAGACCTAAGCCGCCGTTTCGGGCGCGCCCAACTTTAGGGTCGTCCTTCGTGCTGACCTCGGCGGTCAGGAGCCCAGCGTCAGTCTTGCGCTGCTGAAAGCGAGTGCTCAACGGATGCAAGGTGGAGATTGACGCCCAGGCCTCTGATCTGATCCTGAGCGTCGACCGGAAGCTCCTCGTCGGTGACGATCGCATCGAGCCTTTCGAGCGGGGCGACCAGGAACTTCGAGACAGTGCAGAACTTGGTGCTGTCGGCCAGCAGGAAACACGCCGACGCGGCCTTGAGAGCCGCCAACTTGATCTCGACCTTGTCGAGCGAGGGAGTAGTGACGCCGCGGGGAAGGCTCCACGTTCCCGTACTCAGGAAGAACAGGTCGAGGTTGATCGAGGAGAGCGTCTGGGCGGCCAGACGCCCGCAACTCGAGCCGCTGGAGGCATCGACGAGGCCACCGGTGTGGATCGTCTCGATATTGGGGTAGTCGAACAAACTGGTCACGACGTAGAAGTCATTTGTCACGACGGTCACGTTCTTGCGCTCCCGGAGGAACGGGACAATGGATTGGCAGGTCGTACCGGCGTCCAGGAAGATGACCATTCCATCCTCGACGAAACCGGCGCCGAGTTCGGCGACGGCCTGTTTCCGGGGGAGTTCCAATTGCGCGCGAGAAACTCGCTCGCGCGGCGGCTCTCTGCTTGTCCAATCGGCGAGACGCACACCTCCCTGCACCGATGTGACGAGGCCGCTCTCCTCCAGGGCGGCAATGTCCCGGCGCACAGTCATGTGCGACACATTCAGGAGGTCGGTGAGGTTTCGGATACCGAGAACACCCTGGGCGCGCAGAACGCGAAGTATCTCCTGTTGGCGCTGCTCGGGGATCAGTGGCATAAGAGAGGCGCTCATGGTCCTGCCTTTCTGGTGGGTACACCCCTCAGCTTAACTTAATTTCACATATGTGTCACACGTTTGCACATTTGGGGTACTCTGTTAAACAATGTTAAAGAAATATGCAACTTTAGAAGCCATCGTCCAGACCGGCGCCGTCCTCATCGTGCGCCTCAATGATGCCGAGGAAGCGTTCGCAGTATCGGAGGCCGCCATCGCAGGCGGATTCCGCGCACTCGAGATCACACTTTCGGTGCCCGGAGCCCTGGGAGTAATCGAGAGACTGTCGGCGAAGTACGCGCACCAGGGCGTGGCAATCGGTGCCGGAACCGTGATCGACGCCGAGTCCGCATACGCGTCCATTTCCGCCGGTGCCCAGTTCCTGGTGAGCCCACAGCTCAACCCGAAGATGATCGCCCTCGCCAATCGATATCAGGCGGTGACGATCAGTGGCGCGTTCACCCCGACTGAGATCCTCGACACTCTCGAGGCCGGCGCAGACATCGTCAAACTCTTCCCTGCCGAGATCGCCGGACCTCAATATGTGCAAACGATCCTTGCGCCTCTGCCTCAGGCACCCATACTGCCTGCCGGCGGAGTCACCAAGGACAACGTCAAGGCCTGGTTCGACGCTGGTGTCACCGCAGTGGGCGTCGGGAGCTTCGTGACGAAAGCCGCCCAGGCCGATGGCGACTACTCGAAGGTCACCAGCGCCGCCGAAACCTTCCTTGCCGCGATCAGCGAAGCCCGCAAGTAACCCCCTCAATCACCAAGAAGGCCGACGATAATCGTTGGTCAGATCACAAAGGAGTGAACCCCATGACCAAGTTGTCTATGGAGGCTGATTCATCCGCACTGGTAGAACCGAAAAGCGTCAAGATCCGCTGGTTCTTCATCGCCCTGCTCGTTCTCGGTGGCATCGTCAATTACCTCGACCGGGGCACGCTCAGCATCGCGAACACCACTATCGCTGCGGAGTTCCACCTGAACGCCATCGAAATGGGACTTCTGCTCTCCGCATTCGCGTGGCCGTATGCCATTGCGAACCTGCCTGCCGGCTACCTCGTCGATAAGTTCGGTCCGAAGCGCATGTACGCATGGGCGGCGATCGCCTGGTCGGTTGTATCCATGGCCACTGCCCTGGCGAACTCGTTCACGTTCATCTACGTGATGCGAATGGCCCTGGGCATCTCGGAATCCCCGTTCTTCACGTCGGGACTGAAGGTCTCCGACCGCTGGTTCAACAAAACCGAGCGCGCCCTTCCCGTGTCGATTGTGAATACCGGCTCGCAGATCGCCAACGCGATCGCGCCGCCGCTGCTGACGTTCCTGCTCCTGACGATGAGCTGGCGAGGCATGTTCGTGATGGTCGGCGCACTCGGCATCGTGGTCGCCGCAATCTGGATCAAGATCTACCGTGACCCGACGGCAATGGAAGAGATCCGCATCAAGGGTGCGGCGCTCCACGAGGAGAACCACCCCAAGGACAAGCAGGTTGGTTGGGGCGACCTTCTCAAGCACCGCAACACCTGGTTCATGATCATCGGAGCCTTCGGTATCTTCTACACGGTCTGGGTCTACCTGACCTGGCTCCCGAGCTACCTGCAGACCGCGCGCGGGTTCAGCCTCAGCCAGACCGGCTGGCTCGCCGCGCTGCCCTTCCTCTGCGGCATCATCGGCGTCCTGGCCGGCGGTATCATCTCAGGAAAGGCCATCAAGAGGGGCATACCCACCATCAGGGCGCGCAAGATCCCGATCGTCGGTGGTGCCCTCCTGGCAGCCGTCGCGGTCCTGCCGGTCGCATACGTCGACAACACGCCGCTCGCGATCACTCTTCTCTGTATCGGGTACTTCGCAGCGCAGGTCCCCATCGGAGTCATCTGGACGCTGGCCGCCGACCTCGCAGAGAAGAACCAGGTGGCATCGCTCGGCGCCATCCAGAACTTCGGTGGATTCCTGGGCGCCGCACTGGCCCCCATCGTCACCGGCTACATCCTGAACGCGACCGGGGGCAACTACACCCTCGTATTCGTGATCGGTGGGATCATGCTGCTGGTCGGTGCACTCTCCTACGGGTTCTTCGTCAAGGACCGCCGCCCGCGCATCACCGCCTGACCGTCGCCCTGTGGGGGCCGGCCAAGCGCCGGGCCCCACAATCCAGGCCGATGAGCACATCAATTCACTGAAGAAGAGACAGTTGCAGACCATGAAGCCCAAAGTATTCTTTGTCGTCGGACCCGCAGGCTCCGGCAAATCGAGCGTGAGCAAATTCATCGCCCGACAGAACCACGCGGCGTACATCGACAAGGACACCGCGACAACCGGTTTCACCGAGCTCCTGCTGGAATTGCGTGGATTCGACAAGAACGAGCGAGACAACAACGAGTACTACCAGACGGTCATCATGCCGCTGGAGTACGAGACGATCCTCAAGCTCTGCCGCGACAACCTGGCCCTAGGGAACTCGGTGGTCCTCGACGCGCCGTTCGGCAAGTACTTTTCGAACGAAGACTTCCTCACCGAAGTGCATGCGAGGTATTACTGGCCAGAGGCCGAGAAGATCGTCGTTCACGTGCACGTGGACGGTGAAGAGATGCGGCAAAGGCTCATCAATCGGGGCTATCACCGCGACGAGTGGAAGTTGCACAACTGGGACGCATTCTGGGCCAAGGCGCAATCCGTGGACTGCGCCTGGAAGTCGGCCCACCACGTGGCGTTCAACAACAACGGCGACGGGATCGACACCACCGAATTCGATCGGGTGATCGAGGGCATCGACGCCGAGATGGCGAGGCTCTAGCGACCAAAGGCGGGGTGTGCCGTGTCGCGCGCGGCCGGGGAGCCGTTCGCGGGAGGATGGGAGCATGGCCAACACTGAGCAACAGCCCTGGGTAAAGAACTACCAACCGGGGGTTCCTGCCGAAATCGACCTTCCGACGGAGTCGCTCGTCGCCATGCTCGAACGGTCCGTCGCCGAGGCAGGCAGCCACCCGGCCCTCGAGTTCTTCGGACGGCGGACGACCTACACCGAGCTCGGTGAGCAGATCGACCGCGCGGCGGAGGGCCTCCGGCACCTCGGCGTCCGCGCCGGAGACCGGGTCGCGCTCCTGCTGCCGAACTGCCCCCAGCACGTCGTCGCGTTCTACGCGGTGCTGCGCCTCGGCGCGGTCGTGGTCGAGCACAACCCGCTCTACACCTCGCGGGAACTCCGCCACCAGTTCGAGGACCACCAGGCCCGCATCGTGATCGCCTGGGACAAGACGGTCGCGGCGATCCGCGCCTTCCCTGCCGACATCGAGATCGACCACATCGTCTCTGTCAACCTGCTGATGGCGTTCCCGACGATCAAGCGCCTGGCCCTGTACCTGCCGGTCAAGAGCCTGCGGGAGTCCCGCGAGGCCCTCACTGGTTCCGCGCCCGGCACGATCGCCTGGAAGGAACTACTCACGCACGGTCGCATCGACCCGGAGCACCCGCATCCGTCGGTCGACGACCTTGCCGCCATCCAGTACACCTCCGGCACCACGGGCCGTCCCAAGGGTGCGATGCTCACCCACTTCAACCTGTATTCGAACGCGCTCCAGGGCGAGGCGTGGATGCACGGAGCCGAGTATCGCAAGGAGATCTTCTACGCGATCCTGCCGATGTTCCACGCCTTCGGCATGACGCTCTACCTGACTTACGGCATCCGCAAGCAGGCGCTGCTCGTGCTGTTCCCGAAGTTCGAGCCCGGGCTGATCCTCGCCGCGATGAAGAAGTCGCCCGCGACCGTCTACTGCGCCGTTCCGCCCATCTACGAGCGCACCGCCCGGGCCGCGCAGGAACAGGGCGTCTCGCTGCGCTCCTGCAAATACTGCATCTCCGGCGCTATGAACCTGCCCGCGCACGTCGTCGAGCTCTGGGAATCGGTCTCCGGCGGCCTTCTTGTCGAGGGCTATGGGATGACCGAATCCTCCCCGGTCGCCCTCGGCAACCCGTTCTACTCCACCCGCCGTCCCGGAACTATCGGGGTGCCGTTCCCCTCGACCCTGATGAAGGTCGTCGATCTCGACGACCCGAGCATCGAAGTAGCCCAGGGGCAGCCGGGGGAGCTGTTACTCAAGGGTCCTCAGGTCTTTCAGGGGTACTGGAACAACCCGGACGAAACCAAGAAGGCGCTCTTGCCGGGCGGCTGGCTGCGCACCGGCGATATCGTCACCGTGGACGCCGACGGCTTCACGACAATCGTCGACCGGGCCAAGGAGCTCGTCATCACCGGCGGGTTCAACGTCTCACCCACCGAGGTGGAGACGGCGCTGCGGCTGCACGCGTCCATAAAGGACGCCGCGGTCTTCGGCAAGCCGCTCGAGCGCGGCGGGGAGATGGTCGTCGCAGCCGTGGAGCTCGAGCCCGGCGCGACGCTCGACCAGGAGGCCCTGCGCGCGCACTGCCGTGAACTGCTCGCCGCATACAAGATCCCGCGCCGCATCGTGCAGATCGACGACATGCCGCGGTCGATGCTCGGCAAGATCCTGCGCAGGCAGGTGCGCGAGCAGGTGCTGCCGCTGCTCTGAGGCGGATCGTACCCGCCACCCGTTTGTTGTTATCACAAACAAATACCCGGGATGCGGTTTAGGATTGTCCACGTGGACCTCACCGAACGACCGACCCCCGATCCCGACCGCTCCGAATTCGACAAGATGGTCGCGGGGGACTGGTACCGCTACCGGTCCGGCCCCGAGCTCGCCGAAATGACGAACAGCACCCAGCGCACCTGCCGTCGGATCACGGCCCTCTACGACGAGGACAGGGAGGCCGCATACGCGCTGCTGACGGGCATGCTCGGCACGGCGGGGGAGAACCTCGACTTCCGGCCGCCGATGTACCTCGACTACGGATCCCGCCTGCACATCGGCAGGGACACCTTCATCAACGGGGACTTCCTCACCCTGGGCGGCGGCGAGATCACGATCGGGAACAACGTGCTGATCGGGCCGAGCGCCCGCCTCTACACGCCGATCCACGCTCTCGACGTCGACGAGCGCCGCGCGGGCTACGAGCGCGTTCTGCCGATCCACATCGGCAACGACGTCTGGCTCGGCGGCAACGTCGTCGTATGCCCCGGGGTCACGATCGGTGACGGCAGCGTGATCGGTGCCGGGTCCGTCGTGACCAAGGACGTGCCGGCCGGGGTCATCGCCGTCGGCAACCCGGCCAGGGTCGTGCGCACGATCGGCGAGCCGGAGCAGGCCACGGGCGAAGGCGAATAGAGCCGCGCCTCGCCGAGTGGCCCGAGTGGCCCGGCAAGCCCGAGACCGCCCGCAGCGGATGCCGCGGCTCAGGTGCCGAGGTAGCGTCCCGGCCGGTGGTTGAGCGCGAGCACGAGGTTGAGCACGATCGCGCCCGCCGCCGAGAGGGCGACGTTCAGCGGTGCGACGACCGTGATCGCGGCGACGACGACGGTCACGTCGAACACCATCTGCACATACCCGGCACGCCAGCCGAGGCGCTCCTGCAGGAGCAGGGCGAGGATGTTGAACCCACCCAGGCTGGCCTTGTGGCGGAACAACACGATCAGCCCCACCCCGATCACGAGGTTGCCGAACAACACGCCGTAGACCGGATTGAGGTGCTCGATCCCGAGGGCGTACGGGTGCAGGGACGAGAACGCGGAGACGAGCGCGACCGCGATGACGGTGCGCAGCGTGAAGTTCCAGCCCTTCTTCCAGAGAGCGAGGGCGAAGAACGGCACGTTGATCGCGAAGAAGAACACACCGAACGGCACGGGAGCCGCGTAGCTCAGCAGGAGCGCGAGTCCCGCCGTGCCGCCGGTCACCGCCGCGCTCGCCTTGAGCAGGAACAGCCCGAACGACGCGAGGAGGGTGCCGGTGAGGATTCCGAGAACGTCCTCGACCGCCGAATGGCGCGGCGCGACATCCGTGTTGAGTGTTCTGGGCTCGACGGCCAGGGGAGATTTCGGCATTATGCAAGTCTGCACGATGGCACGGGTAACGTTTCGCACCCGTGCGTGGTTGTCCACGGTATGACTGTTGCCCTGTCCATTCTTGACCTCGCTCCGATTGCACCCGGGCAGACTGCCAGGGAGAGCTTCGCGGGAAGCGTCCGCCTTGCGCAGACCGCCGAGAAGCACGGCTATACCCGTGTCTGGTACGCCGAACACCACAACATGCCGACGATCGCGTCCTCGGCCACGAGCGTCCTCGTCGGCCATGTCGCGGGCCAGACGTCGACCATCCGGCTCGGCTCCGGCGGCGTGATGCTGCCCAACCACTCTCCGCTCACCATCGCCGAACAGTTCGGCACCCTCGCCGAGCTCTACCCTCGGCGGATCGACCTGGGCCTCGGCCGCGCCCCGGGCAGCGACCAGACCACCGCGCGGGCGATGCGTCGCGACCCCCGCGCCTCCGACCAGTTCCCCCAGGACGTGATGGAGCTCCAGGCCTACCTGCGCGGCGAGTCAATCGTGCCGGGGGTGCAGGCCATCCCCGGTGCCGGCACCAACGTGCCGCTCTACATCCTCGGCTCCTCGCTCTTCGGAGCAGGCCTGGCCGCGGCGCTCGGCCTGCCGTACGCCTTCGCCTCCCACTTCGCGCCGGACGCCCTGCACGAGGCCATCGCCCTGTACCGGCGCGACTTCAGGCCCTCGGCGCAGCTCGCCGAGCCGCACGTGATCGTCGGTGTGAACGTGATCGCCGCAGACGACCGGGCGGATGCCGTCCGACAGTTCGAGGAGACCCGGCGGAACCGGGTGCGCGGCATGCTCACGCGCGGTCCGGCGTCGCCGGAGTACACCGACCAGCAGGTCGACGCCTTCCTCATCACTGCGGAAGGGCGTCAGATCGCGAATATGATGCGCTACTCGGCCGTCGGCGATCCCGCAGACGTGCGGGTCTTCCTCGACGACTTCGTCGCCTCGACCCACGCCGACGAACTGATCATCGCGCACGCCTCGCGGGACATCGAGGCTCGGCTGCGCTCGGTCGAGCTGACCGCCGGAGCCATGAACGGCGTGACCGTCTGACCGATCCCGGCGCCTTGGATTCTTCGCATGGGAGGGTCCTCCTAAAAGGGGACTATCCGATTCCGGCAGGCGGTGGCGTTAATGTCAGCCACGAGTCGAGAGGTTCCATGAGCTGCCCGGGGTCACCGGTAGCCCCGGCCGACCGTCGTGAGAGCCGGAGATCCGATGTCGCACCCCGCAGTCCAAACCACCCGCCGCCGCACGCCAGCTGTCGCCTCCCTGTCGCTTCGCCTGATTTCCCGGGACGACGCGATCAGGACGATTCGCCTCGTCGTCGTGCGGTGCGAGGATGACAGCCTGCAGGAGATCCGGTTCCGCGACCAGGTGATCGGCTTCATCCGCCGGGACGAGCCGTTGTTCCGCGCGCTCAGCGGCACCCAGCTCGACGGGGCGTGTGAACGCGGACACTCCCTGCTCTGGGACAAGGCGGCGGCTCTCCTCGTCGACGCAAGCGGGCTGCTCCCCGCCTGACCGTGCATTCGGCGCGGGCGCGACCGGTCGTGGAGCGCGGGCGTCGCTGGGGAGCGTAGCGTGGAGCAGACCCGATCGATTTTCGATCGTGGGTAGACGCAGGGCATTTCTTGACTTCACCCGCGGATCTTTTCCCGCCCACCACTCCCATTCCGGTGAACGAAGGCCCCCGCCCGTGGCGCCAGACCCTCGACTCCCTGAGCGTTCCGAACTTCCGCCTGTTCACGGCGTCCAACGCGGTGGCCATGACCGGCACCTGGATGCAGCGCATCGCCCAGGACTGGCTCGTGCTGCAACTGACCGGCAGCGTCGCGGCCGTCGGGGTGACCGTCACGATGCAGTTCGCTCCGATGCTCGCCTTCGGCCTCTTCGGCGGCGTGATCGTCGACCGTTATTCGAAGCGGATGCTGCTCATGCTCACCCAGTCAGCGGCCGCCCTGCTCAGCGCTGTCCTCGCGGTGCTCACCCTCACCAACACCGTGCAGGTCTGGCAGGTCTGGGCGATCGCCTTCCTGGTCGGGCTCGTCACCGTGATCGACAACCCCACCCGTCAGGTCTTCGTGAACGAGATCGTCGGCCCGCGCTACCTCCGCAACGCGATCACGGTGAACTCGACGGTCTTCCAGCTCGGCGCGCTGATCGGGCCGGCCATCAGCGGTGCCCTGATCGTCGCGGTCGGGTCCGGCTGGTCCTTCGGCATCAACGCCGCCGCGTGCCTGCTGACCGTCCTCGCCCTGACCAGGCTCGACGCCTCCGCGCTGTACCGCACCCCGACGGCTCCGCGGCAGAAGGGGCAGCTCATCGAGGGCCTGCGCTATGTCGTCTCGAAGCCGACCATCCTCTGGCCGATCGTGATGCTCGCCTTCCTCTCCGTCTTCTCCCTCAACATGCCCGTGCTCCTGGCCGCATACGCCGACCACGTCTACAAGGTGGGCGCAGGCGGCTACGGCCTGTTCAACACCCTGATCGCCGTCGGCGCGGTCGCGGGTGCGCTTGCCTCGACACGTCGGGCCAACATCCGCTTGCGGACGGTCATCGTCAGCGGCGGAGTCTGGGCCCTGATCCAGGCGAGTTCCGGCCTGATGCCCACCGAGATCAGCTTCGGGGCCGCCCTCATCGTCACGGGCATCGCGAACCAGTTCTTCTTCACCGCGGGCAACCCACTCGTGCAGATGTCGTCCAACGTGCGGGTGCGCGGGCGGGTCATGTCGGTCTGGGTGCTCGTGCTGCTCGGCGGCCAGGCAATCGGAGGACCCCTGATGGGCTGGATCGTCGAGTCCTTCGGCCCGGACACCGGGATGCTCGTGTCCGGCCTCGTGCCCGCGCTCGCCGCGGTGGTCATCGCCCTGATCCTCGCGCACCGGAACGAGCTGCACCTGACGGTGCGCCTCCGCCGACGCGGGCGCCCGGGAGAGCACTGGGGCGGCTCGAACCTAAGCTCCTGACCGGCCCCCGTGCCCGTCCCGTTCCTGCCCAGCGCCAGCCCGTGCGACCGGACCCTGGACAGAATCGAATCTCGCGCCCGTTACGGTTGAAGGGGTCCGGGAAGGGAACTACCACTGTGAGCGAAATTGCGGGTGAACTGGCGCGCGTGCGCGAAGCCTTCGACAAACCCACCCTGCGCTTGCTCGATCGCAAGTGGGCGCCGTTTGTCCTCGCCGTCTTCAAGTCGGCGTTCAGCCGTGACCGGCGGAGCGTTCAGGCCGACCGCCTGCACTCGCAGGTCGACGCCTACCTCGCCGACCTCCGGTCCGTCGGGAGCGAGGTGCCGGGCAAGAACGGCCGCGCCCTCTGCGTCCAGTGGATGAATGACCTCTGGCTCTACCGCGAGACCGGGGAGGGCGGTGAGGAGCAGTACTCCCTCACCTCGCACGCCCTCGAGGCACTCCTCCTCGTCGACAGCCTCTCCCAGGACCGCGCCCTGATCAGCGAGTCCCGCCTCACGACCATCGTCGACAGCGTCCGCCACCGCGCCACCCAGGCCACCCCCGACCGGGAAGCGCGGATCCGCCGTCTCGACCAGGAGATCGCCGAGAAGACCGCGGAGCGCGACCGACTCCAGGGCGGCGGCGAGATCGCCACCGCGACCGACGAACAGATGCACGAAGGCTACGCGAACCTCGTCGACCTGATCATGCAGCTGCCGAGCGACTTCAAACGCGTCGAGGAATCCGTCGCGGCCATGCACCGCCAGATCGTGAGCGACTTCCGCGGCGAGGAACGCCCCATCGGCGAGGTCCTCGACGAATACCTCGCCAAGACCGATGCCCTGATGTCGGCGACCGCGGAAGGTCGCGCCTTCGAGGGCGCCTTCACTCTGCTGCGCGACGACGCACTCCTCTCCGACGTCAAGAACGACCTCGAGGCGATCCTCGACCATCCCTTCGCCGCCCGGCTGACCACCGCGGAGCGACGCACCTTCCTCGGCACCGTCGGGCTGATCCGCAAAGGCATCGACGACGTGCTGACCCAGCGGAACGGCCTCACGACCACTCTCCGCGAGCACATTGTGAACCACGACGTCGTCAAGGACCGCGAACTCGAGCGCCTCCTGCGGGAGATCAACAAGGAACTCGCGGTCTGGATGGAGACCGCCGGACCCCGGTCGACGGTCACGGCAGAACTCATGCCCGGCATTCTCGACGTCGAGCACCTCCGCGAACGGTTCTACGATCCGCTGAACCACAGGCCGCCGCCGGACCTCGAGGACGTGTCCGAGTACGCCCCCGAACCGCCGAGCCTCGACGAGATGCGCAGGCAGGGCGGCCCGATGCTCGAACGGATGCGTGACGCCCTCGTGACGTTCCGCGGAACGGGAGACGCGGCATCCGTCGGTGCGGCGTTCAACGGCCTCGAACCGGCGTTGCGGCGCCCGGTCGAGATTCTCGGCATGCTGCAGATCGCGACCCAGGTCGACGCGCTCGGCCGCGCGCACCAGGTCGAGAGCTTCGAGACCGTCCGGCCCGACGGCAGCCGGCGCACCTTCTCGGTTCCCCGCATCATCCTGAACGACGACGAAACGGCGGCCCTGGCCGCCCTGAACTATGGATCCGATCATGACTGACGAGTGGACAGACGACCAGGACGACCAGGACGGCCGCGACGACCTCGACCGCGACGACGACGGCCTGGACGGTGACGCCGGCGCAGGGATCGACGCCGCCATCGACGACGAGCCCGCGAGCTTCTCCCTCTTCGAGGGCGACGAGGGCGGCCTCACCGTGGAACAGCGCCGCACCCTGGTGCTCCTGATGAAGCACCGCTACGTGTCAGCAGCGCTTCAGCCCGCGGAATGGCGCACCCTGCTCGACTCGCAGCGGCTGCTCAAGTCGCGCCTCAACGACATGTTCCTCGACCTGCACATCGACCTGCACTACCAGGTCGCGTTCAAACGGCAGGCCGTCTCGGAGGCGGGAGACCGGTTCCCGACCCTTCTGCACGACGTCGCATACACGCGCGAGGAAACGATCCTGCTCGTGCTGCTGCGCCAGCGGTTCCGCAGCGAACGCGCAAACGGCCAGGACATCGTGCTCGTCGACCGCGACAATCTCGTGGAGAATGTGGCGCACTTCCGCCCCGAGTTCTCGATGGACCGGTACGGCGACGCCCGCAAGGCGAGCGCCGCCGTCGACAGCCTCGCCAAGGCGCGGGTGCTGCTCAAGACGAGCGATCCGGACCGATTCCGCATCTCGGCCGTGATCGAAGTTCTGCTTCCGCTCGAACGGCTCGCCGAACTGCACGAATGGCTCGTCGAGCAGAACGCAGCCGGTGCGCCCGCCGCGGTCGTGCCCGCACCCGGGCTCCCCGACAAGGGTGCGCTTGATCCGGGCGACCGCGACCCCGAACTGGAGGCGATCTCATGAGCGATTCCCCACTCTTCTACATCGACGGATCCACTGAGGGCACGACGCAGTGGCGCGCCGAACTGTTCCAGATGGTCAACTGGGGCGGCTTCCAGGGCCACCACGAGATCACCTTCGCCCCCTCGGCGACCCTGCTCTCCGGGGCATCCGGAACCGGCAAGAGCAGCCTCCTCGACGCCTACCTCGCGCTGATGATGCCCTCGGACACACCGTTCAACGGTGCGTCCAACGACGCGGGGTCCGGCAGGGCACGGAGCCTCGACCAGCGCAACCTGATGACCTACCTCAGGGGCAAGACCGACTCCAACCGTGAGGCCGGCACAGGGGAGATGCAGGACCAGGTCCTCCGCGGCGCGCACGACGCGACCTGGGGCGCGGTCGCGATGACCTTCGTCGACGACAACGGCCGCCGGTTCACGGTGCTGCGCGCCTATTTCGTGCCACGGGGCGCGACCAAATTCGCCGACATCACCATGAAGATGGCCACCCAGGACGGCCTCCTCGACCTGCGTGACCTCGCCGACGTCACCGAGGCGCGCTTCGACAAGCGGGCGCTCCGGACCCGGTTCCCCGAACTGGATGTCTTCGACACCTACGCGGCATTCGCCCAGACCCTCTACACCCGGCTCGGAATCGGCGCCAACGGCGAGGGCGGCAAGGCGCTGCGGCTCCTCGCGCGGATCCAGGCCGGACAGCAGGTCAAGACGGTCGACGGGCTCTACAAGTCGATGGTCCTCGAAGAGCCGGCCACCTATGCGGCGGCAGACAAGGCCGTCGATCATTTCGAGGACCTCGAGAGGTCCTACGGGGCCATGCTGACCGAGGCCCAGAAGGCGAAGGTCCTCGAACGAATTCCCGACCTGCACCGGGAGTACGAGACAGCTGCGGAGAAGGCCGACCTGATCGACACCTTCGGGGTCCATCGCACCGGCGACACCCCGTTCGTGCTCTGGCAGCTCCTCACCGAGCAGGGACTGCTCGAGGGTGCCGCAGACACCAATCGCATCGGCCGCCGGGACAACCAGGTCGAGCTCACCCGGGCCAGGAACGCCGAGACCGAGCTCAAGTCCCGCGTCGCCGAGGTGCAGCACCAGCAGCGTGACAACGGCGGCGACGTCCTCGTCAGCCTGCAGAACGAGATCGGCCAGCTCCGGGACCAGCGCGACGACGTAGCGGCTGAGCGTGCGAAGTTCGACGACCGCACCGCCGTCCTCGCCCCGGCGATCGTCTCGCCGGCCGAATTCACCCTCGCGCAGAACGACGCGGAACGCTTCCTCGCCGGGTTTTCCGGGGCCGAGCGTGACCTCGAGGCCGAGCGCACGACCCTGCAACGGAACGCCTTCCCCGTCGAGGAACAGCTCAGGACCCTGGGCCAGGAGCACGACTTCCTCGCGGGCCGCGAGAACCTGATTCCCCAGCACCTGCACAATGCCCGGGTGATGATCGCGGAGGCCGCGGGGATCCCCGCGGACGAGTTGCCCTTCGTCGCCGAACTCGTCGACCTCGCCGCCGGCGAGGAATCCTGGCGCCAGGCCGCCGAAGTCACCCTGTCGTCCGTCGTGCGCGTCATGCTCGTCGACGAGACGCGGTTGCGCGCCCTCAGCGCGGCCATCGAACCGATTCAGATCCCGGTGCGCATCCACTTCGAGGGCGTCGCACTCCGGGCGCACCGACCTCGTACCGGCGACCCCCGCTACGTGTCCGGCAAGCTCGTCTATCAGGATTCACCCTTCAGCGGCTGGGTCCAGGACCGGGTCAGCGCACCGAGCCTCGACGCGCTCTGCGTGGCCGAGGCCACCGACCTGGCCGGCGACGGCCCGCGGGTCACCCCGAGCGGCCAGACCCGAAACGGCAAGCGCGGGGCACACGGCTGGAACAAGGGCCAGGCGCCGATCGTCGGCTTCTCGAACGCCGGTCGACTCGCCGAGATCGTGGCCGAACGCGCCGAACTGGCCGGCGCGGCCGAGGCACTCTCCCGTGACGCCGCCGAAGTGGGGAACCGCATCGCCGACCTCCGCAGCAGGCGAAGCGCCCACCAGTACGTCGTGGACACCACCTGGCTGTCGATCGATGTGGCCGGCGCCGAGGCCAGGATCGCCGAGAAGGAAGCCGAATCGGAGCGCGTCCTCGCGGGCAGCGACATCCTCCGCGCCCTCAAAGCCGAGGAAGGACGCTTCTCCTCCGAACTCGAGGCCGCCCAGAAGCTCAAACACGCGGCCGATGGGACCGCCGAGCGTCTTGCCGCCGAACAGGCGCGGATCGTCGACCGTCAGGACGCCGTCTCCGGCATGCTCGACCGGATCGAACGTGACCAGGCGGCCACCCTCTCCGAGGAGCACTTCGCGCACCTGACCGACCAGTTCGCCCTCGTCGGAGACCAGGGCGACCTCGCCGCACTCGAGGGCGGCGTCCGACGGCTGCGCGAGCGCCTCACCGAGCAGTCCGCGCACGACAGGGAGAACGCCACGAGCGCCCGGGATTCACTGGTCCGCATCTTCGAGACGTTCCAGGGCAGGTGGCCAGACCCGAACATCGGCACCTCGCTCGAGTCGTACACGAGCTACCGGGACATCCTCGACGCCGTCTACACGCTCGGCCTGCACGAGCGGCGCCAGGAATGGAAGCGACGGCTGTCGGCGTGGAGCGGACAAGACCTCGTGCCTCTCACCGCGGCGTTCAACACTGCCATCGAGGAGATCGAGGACCGGCTCAGACCGATCAACGAGATCCTTGCAACCCTGCCGTTCGGGGCCGGCCGCGATCGACTGAAGATCGCACTGCGCCGCCTGCACCGCGACGACGCCACCGCGTTCCGCAAGGAGCTCAAGGTCCTCGCGTCCGGAGCGACCGAGGACTTCACCGACGAGGAAACCGAGGCCCGGTTCACCCGTCTCCACAATTTCATGGCCCAGATTCGCCGGCCGGAACCAGGGACGCGCACGGAGTCGCAGCGGGACCTGCTCCTCGACGTGCGCAAGCACGTGGAGATCACCGCGGTACGGTCGACGCCCGACGGCGTCGAGGTGAGCACATACTCCTCGCTCGGCGGCAAGAGCGGTGGAGAGTCCCAGGAACTCGTGGCGTTCGTCGTCGGGGCCGCGCTGCGCTTCCAGCTCGGCGACGAGAGCCGCACCCGCCCGCGGTTCGCACCGGTCTTCCTCGACGAGGGTTTCGTGAAATCGGACTCCGAGTTCGCCGGCCGTGCTGTGGCCGCGTGGAAGGGACTCGGCTTCCAGCTCATCGTGGGGTCGCCGCTCGACAAGGTCACCGCCCTCGAACCGCACATGGAACTCGTGCTCTCGATGACCAAGAACACCAGCACCGGCTACTCGTACATCACCCCGCTGTCGTCCCCAAATCCGGTCCCGGTAAGCTCGAACCATGGATGAAGAACAGACTGTACCGACCACCTATGTGCTGCCGAACAAGGAATTCCTCGAGATCGCCGATGGCGACACTCTTCCGGAAATCGGCGACGGGATCTACACCGGTGGCGTGGCCTACCGCGTCACCGACCTGTGGTTCATCGACGACGACGACGCGCCGTTGCCCTACGGCTTCAACGTGTTCCTCACGGAAGCACCCAAGAACGGCAACACTCTCCGCGAGTTCGACCCGATCTTCTTCGCGTAGGCCGTCTGCCGCCGCGCCGGCTCAGGCCCGCGCGGCGAGCTCGGCCTCGAGTCGTTCGACGTCCTCGCGGTGGCACAGTTCGGTTGCGGGTGTCGAGGCCGTTGCACTCCCGGCGGCGACTCCCGCACGGAAGGCCTCCTCGACGGTTCTGCCCTGGGCGAGGCGCAGCACGAAGGCGCCGAGAAAGCTGTCGCCGGCCCCGACGGTGCTGATCACGGTCACCTTCGGAACCTCAGAGCGGATGACCCCGGTCTTCGATGCAAGCAGGGCGCCCTCTCCGCCGAGGGTGAGCGCCACGTACTCTGCTGCGCCGCTGGCGACGAGCGCCGACGCGGCCTCCGCCTGGCTCTCCGGAGTCTCGAGCTTCACGCCGGCGTGAGCCTCGAGTTCGCGGAGGCTGGGCTTGACCAGGAAGACCCCTTCCGCGAGCGCTCCGCTGAGGGCCGGACCGGAGGCATCCACGATGCACCGCGCTCCATTGGTTCTGGCCAGGCGGGCGACCCGTGCGTAGAAGTCGTCGGGGACTCCCGGGGGCAGGCTGCCGCTCGCGATGACATATCCGCCGCGGGGCATCGACGCGGCGAGGGTGTCGAGGCACGTGGTCCACTCGGCCTCGGACAACTCGGGTCCCTGGAGCACGAAGCGGAACTGCTTGCCGGTATCGGTTTCGTCGACGGTGAAGCTCTGGCGCGTGCTTTCCTTGATCGGCACCAGAACGGTGGGGAGTCCTTCCGCTGCGATGAGCTGGCGATAGGCCTCTCCCGTTGGCCCGCCTGCCGCATACAGGGACAGAGCGGTGCCGCCGAGGCGACGGATGACCCTGGCCACGTTCACGCCGCCGCCCCCCGGGTCGATGCGCGTGCTCCCGCACCGGAGCTTGTGCTCCCCGGTCACATGGGCCGTCGAGGTGCTGACGTCGAGGGCGGGATTAATGGTGAGGGTCAAAATCGGTGGTGCATTCACGAGGCTCGAGGCGTCCATCTGCCCAGTCTAGAAGCCGCTACCGGAAGCGCTGGAGGCTCACGCCCTTCGCAGCGCGCTACCTGAGCGCCTTGGCCTTGAGCGCCTCGAACTCCGTGGCCGTGATCGAGCCGCTGTCGAAGAGTTCTTTCGCCTTCGCGATTTCCGCGGAGGGGCTGGCGGACGAGGCGACGGACCTCACGTAGTCATCCGTATATGCCTGCGCCTGCTGCACGCGTTCCGCCTGTCGTCTTGCCATGTCCGGGCCGCGGGCGATCAGGTAGACCAGGGCCGTCAGGAAGGGAACGAAAACGAGGAAGATCAGCCAGACGGCCTTGGCCAAACCGGTGAGCTTGTGATCCCGGAAAATGTCGCCGACGATCGAGAACAACACCATGAGATACGCGATGAACGCGAAACTCCAAAAGAAGAACCACACGACGTCCCAGAAATTCGCAAACATGAACTGCTCCTTGCCTCAGGTGCTCTTCTGTGTCCTTGCGATGCCAGGGGTTCTTGCGGTTCCAGGCCGGGTGGAACAGGCAGGGCGAACCGAGCACGAGATCCGCTCCAGTGCCGGGCTATCTCGCCGGCAGCCCGACCATAGCGCGACCAGAGTCCGCCGGAAAGGTCTCCTTTCGCGGGCACCTTGATGCCCGCATCGGACCGGATTAGTGTCCCCAGTGTCCTGATGGAGCGTCTCGACGACGAGGTCGTGACGACGAGCGAGGAGAGACCGTGCCGACTCTCCGACGACGATGTTGACGAGCTGTCGACGGACCTCGAGAACAACAGCTCGGCGGCCATCCTGGTCTTCGAACACACCTGGTTCAGGCCGCTGCGCGATGCGATCCTGGACTCCGGAGGAGTCCTTCTCGAAGACGTGCACGTACCCGAATCCGTCGTGGACGAGGTGCTGATGGCGCTGGAAGAACCCGGGGCCGACACCGACTGACCCCAACAGGCCACGCAACACATTTCGGAACACGACGAAAGGAACACCATGATGCGTCGAGGTGGGCGACCCGGGCTGATGGGGACGATGGCACGCACCGCGGTCATCGCAGGCACGGCGACCGCAGTTTCCGGCGGAGTGAGCCGTCGGCAACAGGCCAGGGCCCAATCCGCAGCCGACCAGCAGGCTGTCCAGCAACAACCGCAACAGCCGCAGTACGCTCCACCACCGCAGGAGTATGCGCAGGCGCCGCAACCGGCAGTCGCCGCCGACGACAGCCTGTCCGCCCAGATCGAACGGCTCGCGACCCTCAAGACGGCCGGCGTGATCACCGACGCGGAGTTCTCGGCGGCGAAGGCAAAACTCCTCGGCATCTGACAATTGTTACCGCAGGTTTCACGCATGACTTTGTGTGACCTGCCTGCGGCCTGGCGGAACAGTGCCGTGCATATCGTGGGTGTCCGCGCAGACGACCGTGTCTCGCGCAGAGAAAAGGACACTCCCGATGACATCGTCGCTGTACCTGGGAATCGCACTCGACGGCGCCGGCTGGCACCCGTCGGCCTGGCGCGAGCCGGACGCCCGCCCCGCAGACCTGTTCCACCTCGACTACTGGGTCGCCCTCGTGCGTGCCGCCGAGGCTGCCGGCATCGACCTGGTCACGATCGAGGATTCCTTCGGCCTCCAGAGCTCGGGCTTCGGCGGAATCGACCCCCGCCGCGACGAGGTGCGCGGTCGACTCGACGCGCTTCTGCTCGCGACATCGATTGCGCCGCACACGAGCACGATCGGCCTCGTGCCGACGATCACCACGACGCACACGGAACCGTTCCACGTGGCAACGGGGGTGCAGACCCTCGACTACGTGAGCGAAGGCCGGGCCGGCTGGCGCGTGCAGGTCTCCGGGCGTGCCCATGAGGCCGCGCACGTCGGACGCCGCACGCTGCCCGCCCTCGACCCAGCCCTCGTCGTCCTGGGCGCAGACCCGGCCCAGACCGCCCTGATCGAGGACCTCTTCGGCGAGGCGCGCGACACCGTCGAGGTCGCCCGGCGGCTCTGGGACAGCTGGGAGGACGACGCCGTGATCCGCGATGTGGAGACGGGCCGGTTCGTCGACCGCGACAAGCTGCACTACATCGACTTCGAGGGCGACCGGTTCACCGTCAAGGGGCCCTCGATCACCCCGCGCCCGCCGCAGGGCCAGCCGCTCGTCTACGCGCTCGCCCACCAGAAGGTCCCGTACGAACTCGCCGTGGCCGGCGCCGACATCGTCGGCGTTACCCCGCACGACGACGCGCACCTCGAGGCCATCCTTGGGCAGCTCGAGACGGCGGCCCACGACGTGTCGCGCGGGGCAGACGAACCCCTGCGGGTCTGGACCGAGATCTCGGTCCTGATCGCGGAGACGGCGGATGCGGCCCAGGCGACCCTTGCCCGGCTCAACGCCACCCACGGGGAACCCTGGACCTCCGACACGCTCATCCTCGCCGACACCGCCGAAGCCGTCGCCACCCAGCTCCTGCACTGGCACAAGCTCGGCATCGACGGCGTTCGGCTGCGCCCGGCACGGCTTCCGGAAGACCTCTCGGCGATCACCGAGAGCGTCGTTCCGCTACTGCGTTCCGCGGGTGTCCTCGACCGGCCCGACGGGGTGGCCACGCTCCGCGCCCGGCTCGGATTCGGTCGCCCGGAGAGCCGCTACGCGACCCCTGCCGACGCCGACGCTCGCGGCACCGCTACGGCAGACACCGAAGGCGACCCCGCCGCAGACTCCACCTTCGAACTCGACCTGACCGGAAGCATCCGCTGATGACCACGACCGCCAGCACGACCGTCCACCCGATCGCCCAGGATCCCGCCGGGCGTCCGATTCGGCAGGTGCACCTCGCCGCGCACTTCCCCGGGGTGAACAACACCTCGGTCTGGAGCGACGGCAAGGCCGAGAGCCAGATCGCGTTCTCCTCCTTCCGGCACTTCGCGCAGAATGCCGAGCGCGGCAAGTTCGACTTCCTCTTCCTCGCCGAGGGGCTCAGGCTGCGGGAACAGAAGGGGCTCATCCATGACCTCGACGTCGTGGGTCGACCCAACACCCTCGCGATCCTGGCCGGGATCGCCGCCGTGACCGAACACATCGGCCTCGTCGGCACCCTCAGCTCGACCTTCAACGAACCGTACGAACTCGCCAGGCAGCTCGCGAGTCTCGACCTGCTGAGCGGGGGGCGGGCCGGCTGGAACATCGTCACGACCTCCGACGCCTTCCACGGCGAGAACTTCCGTCGCGGCGGCTTCCTCGACCCGAAGGACCGCTACGTGCGCGCCGAGGAGTTCGTCGCCGTCGCGCGCGCACTGTGGGATGGCTGGGCGCCCGGGGCCCTCGCCGCGAACAAGGACACGGGGGAGTTCCTCTCCGCCGATGCGCTCACGGCGGTCGACCACCACGGCCAGCAGTTCGACGTGAAGGGCTTCGGTACCCTCCCGCGCAGCCCACAGGGCCACCCGGTGATCGTGCAGGCCGGAGACTCTGCCGACGGCCGTGATTTCGCGTCGGCGAACGCGGAAGTGATCTTCTCCCTGCACTCCGAATTCGAGGACGGCCAGCGGTTCTTCCGCGATGTGAAGGGCCGCCTTCCGGCCGTCGGCCGCCACCCCGACTCCCTCAAGATTCTGCCGGCGGCGACCTTCATCCTCGGCGACACCGCGGCCGAAGCGCGGGAACGCTCCCGCGAAGTAGCGCTCCTGCAGGTGAGCCCGCAGACCGCGATCTCGTTCCTCGAGCAGCTCTGGGGCACCGACCTGGGCGGCTACGACCCGGATGGCCCACTGCCGGAGACCGACCCCGTCCTCGCCGACGAGGGCGTCACCCGCGGCCGGGTGCGCCATGTCGCGGACCCGGTTGCGGTCGCGAAGTCCTGGCGCGGCCTTGCTGAGGCCGAAGGGCTGAGCATCCGCGACCTGGTCATCCGCTTCGCCGCGAAGCACACCTTCGTCGGCACGCCGGTGCACGTCGCCGAGCAGATCAACCGGCACGTTCAGGAGGAAGCTTCAGACGGCTTCGTCATCGTCGGCCACACGAATCCGACGGGCCTCGACGAGTTCGTCGACCGGGTCATCCCGGAGCTTCAGGAGCGCGGCGTCTACCGCACCGAGTATGAAGCCGGCGCGACCCTGCGCGAGACGCTGGGCCTCACTCAGTAGCCCCAGGAGATTCGGGCAGCGGTGGTTGCAAATTCAGGAGATTGTTTGGGCCGGGCGGGATCGGCAGCACTGGTCCGCGGGCCGGTGCTGCTCGCCCGGGCGGATCTCCTGAGTTAGCCACCACGGGGTCGGAGCACTCGTTCTCAGGTATGAAAGTTGGGCTGAAAGGCCCAAAATTATGTGAGTAAGTCTCGCATTCGTGTTCGATTCGGGGTAGAATCGGGGTATGGCAGGAGCTTCCGATCCCCAGTCACACACCCCGCAGTCACCCGGTTCCGGGGCTGCGGGGCACCAGCCCACCGCAGCGGGCGACCAGCTGGCCCCATCGGCGGAGTCGGCCCATCCGGTTGCGGTTGCCGAGGGTTTCGAGGGCGCGGAGGGTCTGGCCGGTTCGGTGCCGTCGGTGCATGCGGATGCTGTCGCAAGGCTCGCCGGAGCCCGGGCGGCTCTCGCGGAGGCTCTGGCTGCGATTCCGGTGGGGTTGCTCAGTGATGCGGAAGCGGTCACTGCTCTGAAGGAAGTGGAGGCCATCGGGCGCACGGTGGACGCGGCCCGGGTGAACACGGCGACGGATGCGGACCGGCGGGCCCGGGTCCTCGGCCGCGAAGGTCTGGCCTGGCGGATGGGCTGCACGGGCCCGTGGGATGTCCTCACCCGGGTGACACGGGTCTCGGCCCGGGAGGTCAAACGCCGCACGAAGCTCGGCGACGCGGTGTTGCCGCGGCCGTGCGGCGGGAGCAGCTGGTTACCGCCCTTGTTCCCGACGGTCGGGGCCGCCCTGGCGGCGGGGCAGATCGGGGTGGAGACGGCGGAGTTGATCGTGGCCGGGCTGCAGGTGATCAGTCACCGGGTGGCGCCGGATGACCTGTTGACGGCGGAGCGGGCCCTGGTCGCCTCTGCGGCCGGGCTGATCACCCCGGAGACCGAGGATTTGGCCGGGGCCGGTGTGCCGGTGACCACGGACCTGATCCGGGGCATGGTCGCGCAGTGGCAGGCGGCCCTGGACCCCGACGGGGTCCTCCCGACCGAGGACCTGTTCGAG
>NZ_JASJVF010000031.1:0-22995 GCF_035019805.1 Cryobacterium sp. 10I1 | reverse complement strand
TTCTTCAGCTGTCATACCGGTCACTCTACGGAGGACCACCGACATTCCACCGGCATCTGAGCCTTGTGGAGCCGCCCCTCGCCGATTTCTATGACGCGATCCGGGACGCGGACCGGGAAATCAATCAGGCCACCGCTCGCCGGGCCGCCGCGATCTACACCGCCCAGCGGGTGCTCGCCGACGTCGGGCGGGCCCGTGCGGAGGCCGCAGAACGCGCCGGTGGGCCGCGCCCGCCGTGGTCTCCGGAAGAAGCCACGAAAGAGGAGTTCACGTGCGAGGTCGGCGCTCTGCTGCGGCTCCCGCGCCGGACGGCGGAGACCCTGATCGAAGCCAGCCGCACCCTCGCCGAAGACCTCCCCGCAACCCGGGACGCTCTGGCCTCCGGGGCGATCAGTTACCGGCACGCCCAGGTGATCATGGAGCAGGCCTGGGGTATCCGGGTCGATGATGACCCGGAAGCGGCCGCCCGGGCCCGCGCCGTGTTCGAGGAAGTCCTCGTGCCCGACGCGGAAGTGCTGACCGTGGCGAAGCTCGCCGACCGGGCCCGAAGGGTGCGGGAACGCACCCACCCGGAAACCATCACCGCGAGGCACCAGAAAAGCGTCGAAGACCGGCATGTGGTGTTCCAGGCCCTCAACGACGGCATGGCGTCGCTGTACCTGACCGGGGATGCCGAGAAGGTGCAGGCCGCCTACCACCGCACCCTCGACACCGCCCTGACCCTGCAGGGCCCGGAGGAGTCACGCACCCTGACCCAGATCGCGGCCGATGTGCTCACCGACGTCCTGATCGGCGGGATCACCCCGGATGGACTGGGCAAAGGGGTGGCCGCGCAGGTCAACGTCACCGTCCCGGTGCTGACCCTGCTGGGGAAGAGCGAGGAGCCCGGGTACCTCGCCGGGTACGGACCGATCGACCCCGACACGGCCCGGCGTCTCGCGGCGGGTGCGCCGAGCTTCACCCGGCTGCTCACCCACCCGGAAACCGGCGTCGTGCTGTCCATGGGCAGGGACACCTACAAGCCACCGGCCGATTTGAAAAAGTGGCTCGAGGTGCGGGATGAAACCTGCACCTTCCCCGGGTGCCGCCGCTCCGCCAAACGATCAGACCTCGACCACAGTGCGGAGTGGCAGCACGGCGGGGAGACCGACGCGATGAACCTCGCCCACCTCTGCCCGTATCACCACGCGGTGAAGAGCTACACACGGTGGTCGCCGAGGCACCTCGGCGACGGCCGCATCGAATGGACCTCACCCGCCGGGTACAGCTACATCGTCGAACCCTCCGCCGACATGAGACCACCCCGGAAACCGAAACCCGCACCGAAACCACCGGTCCCGATCGTGGACGTCTGGAACCTCGACCCCACACCCGAAGACCCCGACGACCCGACACCGTTCTAGAACCGGCGGGTCCCCCTCACTGGACTGCTACATTGTCCGGCCGCCGCAGCTATCGCTACGGCCCAAAAGCCACAGCAGCCGATACGGGGACCGACCAGGCGACCGACAAGAACGGGATCATGGCCGGAATATGTGGATGGCTTCACGGACCGCGTAGTAGACGATCACATAGCCGGCGAGTGGATCGGCCCACCACCAGCCGAGGACGAGGTCGAGGACCAACCCCGCGAGTACGGCGACGGCCAGCACACCGTCGATCAGAGTGACTCGGCCTTCCGTGACGAGCACGGGATTTCCGAGGGCGCGGCCGGTCCGGGCCTTCCCGAACGCCAGTGCGAACATGACAGCGGCCGTTATGCCCGTCCAGACGATTCCGGCGACGCTCGGCGACGCATGGTGGTTCGACGCCAGGGCCACGGTCGATTGCACGGAGAGGTATGCGGCGAGCGCGACGAACGCGACACCGATCATCCGCAGCGCACGCTGCTGACGAGTCTCCCCCGTGCCGGACAGTTCCCAGAGCACGACTGTACTGGCACCGATCTCGATGAGGCTGTCGAGTCCGAATCCGACCAGGGCGACAGACGATGCGGTCACGCCGAGCACGGCCAGGATGGCGACCCCAACGACGTTCCAGCCCAGGGTGACATATTCGAGTCGTCGTCCTCGCCGGAGGAGAACCACCTCGGTGTCGACGGCTCCGGTTGAACGCATGCCGTCCAGCGTAGAGTGAATGTCTGGGCAGATCACAGGCTCAGAGGGTCGGTGCTGCGCACAGCGCTCCGCTCCCGAATCTCCCGAACCTCCCACATCGCCATCGAAGCCGGTCGGGGTGATGCCTGGTTTCGCCGACTGGACCTGGACGGTCGCGTCGTCTCGATCGAGGAATTCAGCGCATCGACCGCGCTGCACATCTCCCCCGAACTCGTCACCAGCTAAGGACCCACCCATGACAACCTCCCTCGTCGACACCATCAGCATCGCCCGCCGTATTGACCACACCCTGCTCAAGCCGGAGGCCACCACCGCCGACGTCACCGCCCTCGTTGCCGAGGCCATAGAACTCGGCACCTACTCTGTCTGCGTCTCTCCCTCCATGCTGCCGCTCACCATCCCGGAAGGGGCCGACCTCAAGGTCGCGGTCGTCTGTGGTTTCCCCAGTGGCAAGCACCACAGCATCATCAAGGCCGCCGAGGCCGCCCTCTCCATCGCGCAAGGCGCCGACGAGATCGATATGGTCATCGACATCGGCGCGGCCAAGGCCGGCCGCTTCGCCGACGTGCAGGCCGATATCGCCGCCGTGCGTGCCAGCGTCCCAGCACCGAAGGTGCTCAAGGTCATCATCGAATCCGCGGCGCTGACCGATGCCGAGATCGTCGCCGTGTGCGAAGCGTCCGTGGCCGCGGGCGCCGACTTCGTCAAGACCTCCACCGGCTTCCACCCCGCCGGCGGGGCCACCGTGCATGCGGTGCGCCTGATGAAGCAGACAGTAGGCGACCGGGCCCAGGTGAAGGCGTCGGGCGGAGTCCGCAGCTTCGACGACGCCCTCGCCATGATCGAAGCGGGCGCGAGCCGCCTCGGCGTCTCCGGCAGCGCGGCGCTGCTCGCCGGCGCCATCCCGACCGGAGCTGCCGGGTCCTACTGACCCCCTCTCAGGCAAAGAATGACCCGGACTTCCGACGGAGTCCGGGTCAGTGTGGCGGGAGCGGGAATCAAACCGACGACGCCTTCCGAGCTTCCCGGTCAGCTGAAATGGCCGGAGAACTTATATGTGAGCTGCGACCAGGATCAAGGCGCGAGTTCTTGCGATATGCACGTCAGCTACCGCCCGACAACGCAGTGGACGACTTCCCCGGAACAATGCGCAACAAAGGCTTTCCGCTCCGGCATCGCTGACTACGCTTTCACAAAGTCCGCCAGCCGAGGCGGCTTACCCCCATCGTGAAGGACGCATCCATGACCGTTCTCGAAGAAGTCCTGTCCGCAAACAGCGCATACGCCGAAGCATTCGGCGACAAGTCAGAGCTCGCCCTGCCGCCGGCCAGGGGCTTCGCGATCCTCACCTGCATGGACGCGCGCCTCGATCCGGCCAAGTACGCGGGTCTGAGCGAAGGCGACGCGCACGTGATCCGCAACGCCGGCGGGCGTGCCTCCGACGACGCCATCCGCTCGCTCGTCATCTCCTACAAGCTCCTGGGCACCAAGGAATGGTTCGTCATCCACCACACCAACTGCGGGATGGAATTCTTCACCGACGAAGTCATCCGTGGACTGCTCGCCAACAGCCTGGAGACGGCCGCCCTCGGCGAGGCCGGCTTCTACGACGTCGGCACCGGCCCGGGTTCGGCGGAGGCGAAGTACGTCGACTGGCTGACGATCTCCGACCAGGCGTCGAGCGTTCTGGAGGACGTCGAACGCATCAAGGCGCATCCGCTCGTTCCCGAGGGAATCCCGGTCTACGGCTACATCTACGACGTGACGACCGGCCGGCTCGTCGAGGTGCCTGCGGCCACGGCAGCCGGCTCGGCGCACTGAGGCAACCCCTGCCCGGCTGAGGCGCGGTGCCGGGGCAAGCCTGCGGACGCGAGCCGGCGATGTGCGTCTACGGCGCCGGGGCGAGCATCCAGATGACTTCGCAGGCGTCCGCCGGCGAGGGGTTTCGCCAGCGATGCGGATCCCTGCCGCGGAATGTCATCGCGTCACCCGTGGCCAGGAGAAAGACGTCTTCGCCGATGACCAGCTCGAGAGAACCGGCCAGGACGAGCACGAACTCCGCCTCGCTTTCCAGTTCGTAGAGGTCCGGGCCCGCCGAACCCCCCGGCTGGATGCGGGAGTGGATCACCTGCATATGGGTCTGCACCCCCGGCGTCAGCAGGAACTCCTCGGCGCCCTGGCCCCCGAAGTTGATCGGCGCCCCCTCACCGGCACGGACGATCTGGGTGGCCGGCGCCTCGAAGAGTTCTCCCACCCGGAGACCGACGACATCGCAGATCGCGACGAGGGAGGAAACCGAGGGCGACACCTGGTCGCGTTCCATGCGGCTCAGAAACCCCGAGGTGACTCCCGCCGCGGTGGAGACCGCCTCCAGGGTCAGGTTCTTGGCCTGCCGGGCTGCGCGGAGCCGCGCTCCAATCGGAATCTGACGTGCCATTTCAACGTCCCTACGGTTCGAGCCGAATCGCTACCGCTCGCACCGGAGCACCATCTGCCGCTTCAAAAGCTATCGGAAGAAGCGAGATCACCGGCGCAGGGAAGTCGATTGCCGCGATATTCGTCAGATTCTCCCCGATCACGCCGTCGACGTCTGCGATGAGGTGATGCACAGGGAATCCATCACCAGGATGCGTCTCATCGGGTGTTTCATCGATGTTGATCGCGTCGATCGCGAACGTTCGCACGCCGAGCCCGATCAGGCGACGGCAGGCATCCGCATCGAGAAAAGGGTTCTCGAAATACCGGTCGGTACCGTAGTGCTCGCTCCAGCCGGTGTGCAGGAGGATGATCGAACCCGGTCGCACCTGGTCGGCGACCGGCTCGATGAACTCCCAGCCGATGCGGCCGCGGGGCCCTGCGGCCCGGGCGTCGACGATGACGCCGCGTCCGACGAAGCGCTCGAGCGGGATCTCGTCGATCTTCAGGCCGGTCTCGCTGAAGTGGAAGGGGGCGTCCACGTGGGTGCCGGTCTGGGACCCCATGGACACGTTGAGCAGATTGAAGCCGTCTCGCTCGATGGTGCTGTGCACGGAGAATTCGAGCACCGGATCCCCCGGGTAGACCTGCGTGCCCGCACCGACGGGGACGGAGAGATCGACAATCAATTGTTTCGTCATGGTAAATAATTCTTGCATATCTATCAATTTTCTCCCAGTGAACGTAATGTCATCTCAACTTCTTCTGCGCAGTCGGAGACCCCACCCGCTACGAAAGACAAGGCGTTCACCATGACCAGCAGCAACACTGGCGCCGGCGATTCCGGCACCGCCGTGCTCAATGCCCGCCCCAAGATCACCGAGGTCGAAACCCACGGGATCGACACCATTCCACACCCTGACCGCACATCGACGTGGGTCGACCTCCTCCGCATCCAGTTCGGCGGCGCCAACACCTTCGCGACCGTTCTGCTCGGCACCTTCCCGATCGTGCTCGGCCTCTCGTTCTGGCAGGCCGTGCTCGCCACCGTCGCCGGGGTGCTCGTCGGCACCGTCTTCCTCATGCCGATGGGCCTTTTCGGCCCGCGCACCGGCACGAACAATGCCGTCTCGTCCGGCGCGTTCTTCGGCGTTCGCGGCCGCGTCGTCGGCTCCTTCCTGTCCCTCCTCACCGCGATCGCCTTCTACTCGATCTCGGTCTGGGTGAGCGGTGATGCCCTCGTCGGCGCGCTCAACCGCCTGGCCGGCATCGAGGACTCCGTCGGACTCCGCACCCTCGTCTACGGCGTCATCGGCGTGATCGTCATCGTCGTCGTCGTGTTCGGCTTCCAGTTCATGCTCCTCGTCAACAAGACCGCCGTGATCGCAAACACCGCCCTGATCCTGCTCGCGTTCGTCGCGTTCTCCGGCACCTTCGACGCCGGATACAACCCCGGACCCGATGCCCTCGCCCTCGGCGGCTTCTGGCCCACCTTCGTCGCGTCCGCGCTCATCGTGATGGCGAACCCGATCTCCTTCGGCGCGTTCCTCGGCGACTGGTCTCGCTACATCCCGAAATCGACGCCGACGAGCAAGCTCCTCCTCGCCACCTTCCTCGGCCAGGCCCTCACCCTCATCCCGTTCCTGTTCGGCGTCGCCACCGCCACGATCGTCGCGGGCCAGGCAGACTACGTCTTCGCCCTCATCCAGGCCTCCCCGATCTGGTACGCAGTGCTCCTGATGGTTGTCGCCTTCATCGGCGGGCTGTCGACGGGCACCACCTCGCTCTACGGCACCGGCCTCGACTTCTCCTCGGTCGTGCCTCGCTTCAGCCGGGTGCAGGCCACCATCGGAATCGGTGTCATCGCTTTCCTGTTCATCCTCACCGGGCGTCTGTTCTTCGACCTGCTCGGTGCCGTCAACGCGTTCATCGGGGCCATCATCGTGACCACGACACCCTGGATGGTCATCATGGCGATCGGCTTCATCGTGCGTCGCGGACACTTCGATGCCCGCAACCTGCAGGTCTTCAACAAGGGCGAGACCGGTGGCATCTACTGGTTCAACTCCGGCGTCAACTGGCGCGGCATGGTCGCCTGGATCGGCGCCGCCGTGATCGGACTCCTCTTCGCGAACTACCCGCCCGTCATCGTCGGCCCGTTCAGCGCCCTGGGCGGCGGCATGGACCTCAGCCTCGTGACGGCCGTCGTCGCGGGAGCCGTGCTCTACCTCGGCGCCCTCTGGATCTTCCCCGAACCCCGCTACGTGTTTGGCGAGGAAGGCCCGCGGCTCGTTCCCTCCTCGAATGCGCCGCTCCAGGACGTCGTGACCGACCACGCCTCGAGCGCGGCCCGCGTGCACGCCAGGGCCGCCGCACGGCGCGCCTCATGAGCGACGACGTGGCCGACCCCGGCACCCCGGCCGCCGACGCCCTCGCCGCCGCAGACGCGCTGATCTCCGACTTCGGAAACCATCGGCGGGACGCGTACTTCTCCCGGTTCGCCCCTGAGGCGACGTTCCTCTTCCATTCGGCGCCCGCGCGGCTCGAATCCCGGGCCGCCTACGAACAGCTGTGGGACGAGTGGGAACAGCAGAACGGCTTCCGGGTACTCTCCTGCGTCTCGAGCGAGCGTCGGATCCAGGTCTTCGGCAAGGTCGCCGTGTTCAGCCACGACGTCGCCAGCACCGTCAGCTTCGACGACACCGTGGAGACCCTGGCCGAGCGCGAGTCGATCGTTCTGGAAAACCGGGGCGGCGCATGGCTGGCCGTGCACGAGCACCTCTCCGCGAGGTCGTGAGGTTCCCGTAGGAGCCGGACACGACATCCGACCATGACCATATCGACACGCGTCCACACCCAGTCACCGAAAGAAGCATTCATGCACGAGATCGATTCCACCCTCGAGATATCCGACGGAAAGTTCCACCGGCTCCTCGGACCGGAGGCCCTCCCCGCGTTCGGCGACACCGGGGAACTCGAAGCGACCTGGGGACGGCGCTGGGGTGCCGCAGACGAGGTCGGCCGGCTGCGCTCCGTGCTGATGCGACGGCCGAGCCAGGGCCTCGCGAATGTGCGGGCGAACACCTACAACGAGGAACTCGGCGCCCTCGTCGACCCGGAACTGCGCTGGTACTGGACCGGGCGCGACACCCCGGACCTCGACCTCCTCAACGCGCAGTACGACGACTTCGTGAGCACCCTCACCCGCAATGACGTCGAGGTGGTGTTCGCCCCCGAGCTTCCCGCCACGTTCACGAAGTCTGTGTACACCCGCGACCCGTTGATCACGATCCCAGGCGGAGCGATCATCGGGCGCCTCGCCCCGCGGATGCGCCGGGGGGAGGAACAGTCGATCACCGCAACGGTCGCCGCTGCGGGGATGCCCATCCTCGGCACGGTCACCGGCTCCGGCCTCGCCGAAGGCGGCAGTTTCCAGAAGGTGCGGCCGGACACGGCGTTCTTCGGCACCTCGGTGCGCTGCAACCCGGAAGGGTACCGGCAGCTGGCGAGGATCCTCGAGGAATTCGGCATCACCCTGAAGCGGGTCACGCTGCCCGGATACCTCATCCACCTGGACATGTGCGCCGTCATGCTCGACGACGACCTCGCCCTCGTCAACCCGCGGCTGGCGCCCTACGACTACATGGCACAGCTGTGGGACCTCGGCATCGAAACCATCGAGGTCGATCCCCGCGAGGAATGGGCGTGCAACATGCTCGCCCTCGATCGCCGCAAGGTGATCATGCCCGACCACTTCCCGCGGACGGCCGAGATCCTCAGCGACCGGCACGACGTCGAGGTCCTGCCCGTCGCCTACCGCGAGATGCTCAAGAACGGCGGCAGCGTGCACTGCTCGACTATGGAACTGCAAAGAGACTGGAGCTAGACGATGACCACGAACACGATTGTCGACGCGAACACCGAGGCGGATGCCGCAGCACTCCTGGCCGATTTCCACACCATGTCCGAATTCGGCGCTACCAGTGGCGGCGGCGTCGACCGTCAGGCGGCGAGCGCCGCCGACGGCCAGACGCGGTCCTGGTTCTCTGCCTGGCTGGCCGACCGCGGCTTCCGGGTGGAGGTCGATACGATCGGCAACATCTTCGGCCTGCTCGAGCTGGTGCCCGGCGCGCCGTACGTGCTGTTCGGCTCGCACCTTGACAGCCAGCCCCTCGCCGGGCGGTACGACGGCGCATATGGCGTGCTCGCCGCCGGGCACGCCGCGCACCGCGCACACCGCGATCTCGCGGCATCGGGAATCACGCCCCGGTACAACATCGCCGTGGTCGACTGGTTCAACGAAGAGGGCTCACGGTTCAAGCCGAGCATGATGGGCAGCGCGGTCTTCACCGGCCGACTCGACCTCGAGGTCGCCCTGGCGACGACCGACCCGAGAGGCACGAGCGTGCGGGAGGCGCTCGACGCGATCGGCGGCCGCGGCGGCTTCGTCGGACCCGATGTGGCCGGCTACGCCGAGATCCACGTGGAACAGGGCCGCACGCTCGAAGACGCCGGGGTACCGATCGGAGTCGTCGCAAGCACCTGGTGCGCGTACAAATACGAGATCGTCGTACTCGGTGAGCAGTCCCACACCGGCTCAACCCTGATGCGGGACCGCCGCGATGCCCTTCTCGGTGCCTCCAAGCTCGTCGTCGCGATCAACGAGCTGGTCCGCGAGTTCGACGACGAGGTGCTGCACGCATCCGTCGGCGAGTTCACGGTCGGGCCCAACTCCCCCGTGACCATTGCACGCGAGGTTCGGCTGCTCGCCGACCTGCGCGCCCGGGAATCCAGCATCCTCGCCAGCGCCTTTGAAATTCTGCAACAGCGGATGCGCGCCATCGAGTCGGAAACCGGCGTGCGCATCGAGGTCCTCGCCTCGAGCATCTGGGAGAGCGGACCTTTTCTCGAGACCGGGCTGGCCATCACCGAGACGGCCGCCGAGCAACTCGGCCTCGACAGCATGCGGGTGCTCACCCTCGCCGGGCACGACGCCACGAATCTGAAGGAAACGGTCCCCGTCATCCTCATCTTCGTTCCGAGCATGGACGGGGTGTCCCACAACGAGAAGGAATTCACCCACGACACCGACCTCGTCGCGGGCGCCCGAGTGCTCACCGAGGTCGTGAAGCGCCTCGCGCTCGGCGACTTCGCGGGGTAGTCGCGGCGGCGCGGTTGAGGCGTCGCGTCCGGGATCGGTCCCCTAGCATGGCCACATGGGCGAGATCGAGGCTGGGCAAGGCAACGTTTCCGAGTCAAACCGCTCGCGTCGGGTGAGCGTATCGATGGTCGTCCTCGGCGCCGTGGCGGCCGTCATCGGACTTGTGCTTCTTCTTCTGCCGAGCAATCAAGCGAGCTTCGGCTGGTACGCGTATGCGCCGCTCAGCGATTCGACATTCCTCCCGCCGGGCGGGCTGTTCTCGCCACAGAATCAGATCGGGACGGTGGTGTTCATCGTCGGGCTGGTCGTGCTCGCCTTCGGTGCCGGCTGGATGCTCGGGCAACGTCACGATGTGCGCCGTGCGGAATAAACCAGAACATCGAACTGGACGATGAGTCCGCGGCCCGAGGGAAGGGGCGCCGATAGTCGTGGTGATCGACAGCACAATCCAAAGTGCGGGGTTTGTGCGGGGTTGAGCCTCTGGATGGCACGAAGAAGCCCCGGACTTCGCTGAAGTCCGGGGCTATGTGTAGCGGGAGCGGGAATTGAACCCGCGACACCACGATTATGAGCCGTGTGCTCTAACCAACTGAGCTACCCCGCCACGACCTGCCGGCCTCACGACCGCCCAAGCCTGAGCCCCCTGTGGGAATCGGACCCACTACCTCTTCCTTACCAAGGAAGTGCTCTACCAATGAGCTAAGGGGGCAGAACTTCTCTTCAGAAGTTGCGCCCTGAATTTCGGCAACCGGTAAACATTATCATCTCCGCCGCCCTCCCCGTGACCGTTTCACCCAACGGGCACGAGCACCCCGGGAAGCGCCCAGGCCGTGAACGACAGGCCGGGCGCTGTGAGGCGGATGCCGTCGGTCGCGCCTACGAGCTCGGCGTCGCCAAGAAGCCGCATCGCGGCATCCGCTCCCGCCAGCGTTCCGGCCGGCAGGGACACCGCACCGGGCGCCCGTGCCGCCAGCACGAGCACGGACTCATCGCCCGTTTCGCGCACGAAGACGAGCACGTCGTCGTCGACGTGCAGCCAGCGCATCGAGCCTCCGTTGAGGGCCGGGTGGCCGGTACGCAGGTGGATCAGGGCGGCGTAGAGGTCGATCGTCTCCGCGACCGCCGGCTCCCCCGCGCTCGCCCAGGGCATCGGCGTGCGCGAGTGCTCGCCGTCGTCGCCGGTGAGGCCGAACTCATCCCCGGCGAAGACGACCGGGATACCGGGCAACGTGACCGACAGCCCGAACGCCACCGGCACGGCTCCGTCCAGGGCGTGAGTGCGGAAGCGAGGTGTGTCGTGCGTGTCGAGGGCGTTCATCGTGGCGAGCCGCGTGCGTCAGGGGAACCCGGCGGTGAAGCGGCGATGCGCCTCGACGAACTGCACCCCGGTGTACTGCGGGATCGTGCCATAGGGCAGGCCGAAGAACGAGGAGGGACTGTTCGGCTTCGAGAGCCAGCCCCAGACCGGCCGGGTGAAGTTCGCGTAGGTCATCGCGCCGTGCCAGGCGTCGCCCTGGAAGTCGCTCGCGGCGTCATTGGTGCTTTCACCGAGCAGGATCGTGTCGGGGTTGACCTCGATCATGGTGCGGCGGATGGTCTGGCGCACCTCGGCGTTGAGGTCGTCGCCGAGCATCCGCCCGGTCATGTTGGCGACGTCGATGCGCCAGCCGTCGAGGCTGAAGGGCGGCTCGAGCCAGTGCGCGACGACGGAGTCGGGGCCCTCGATGAAACGCCGCCGGAGCTCTGCCGAGGCCCAGTTGAACTTGGGCAGGCTGCGCGCACCGAGCCAGGAGGCGTAGCCGTCGTGCTCCTCGTCGAGCCAATAGTAGAAGGCACCCTCGGGGGCCGCCGGGGCGCGGTGCGCGGCCCGGAACCAGTCGTGGCGATCGCCCGAGTGGTTGGACGTGAGGTCGCCGATCACCCGGAGGCCGCTCGCGTGCGCGGCACCGACGAGCCGGACCAGGGCATCGTCGCCGCCGAGCAGGGGATCGACCTCGCTGAAGCTCGAGGCGTCGTAGCGGTGGTTGGAGGCACCGGGGAACACCGGGGTCAGGTAGATCAGGGTGATGCCGAGCCGGGCGAGGTGGTCGAGGTGGTCGACCACGCCGTCGAGGTCACCGCCGTAGAACTGGTGCGAACGACCGGGCTGTTCCCTGTCGACGCCGTCGCTCCAGCCCGCCGGGATGCCCCACGCGGGTGCCTCCCGCCCGTCGGCCCTCGCGGACCGGCCGAACCGGTCAGGGAAGACCTGGTACATCACGGTCGACCGCGCCCACTCGGGCGGCGGAGCAAACGTGACGAGCTTGAAGTCCTCCGAGTCGAGCGTCTCGATGGAATGCACGCCGCTCGCGTTCAGCCAGGCGTGGCTGCCGTCGACCCGCGTGAGGAGGAACCGGTAACCGTGCACCGGGTTCTCCACGAGCACCTCGGCCTCCCACCACTGGGCGCCGTCGACCCACTGCGTGCCGTCGACCGTGCCGAGCAGGTGCGCCGTATTGAATCGAGGCTCCCTGTCGGGGTTGGACCGCGCGTAGACGGCACTGACACAGCCGAACTGCCGGGGAACGCGCACCCGCACCCGCACCCTCTCCCCGAGCGCGGGAGTCTGGGTGGAGACGTAGAGCGGTGACCCGTCGTGATGGGGCTCTGCAGAGGGCTGCGGACACATCGTGCCGATTACTTGACGGACCCGGCGGTCAGCCCGCCGACGATGTACTTCTGCAGGAACAGGAACAGGGCCATCACCGGCAGCGCCGCGAGCACGGCTCCGGCGGCGAACACCGAGTAGTTGCTCGAGAACTCCTGGGAGACGAACTGGTAGAGGCCGACGGCGAGCGTCTGCTTCTCCGGCGTGATGAGCACGATGCTCGCGATCACGAACTCATTCGTCGTGCCGACGAAGGAGAGCAGGCCGACGACCGCGAGGATCGGGGCGACGAGCCGCAGGATGATCGTGAAGAAGATCCGGGCATGGCCGGCGCCGTCGATCTTGGCCGCCTCGTCGATCGAGGCGGGGATCGTGTTGAAGAAGCCGTACATCAGGTAGGTGTTCACGCCGAGGGCGCCGCCGAGGTAGACCATGATCAGCCCGATCTGGGTGTCGAGGCCGATCGCGGGGAAGATGTCCGAGATGCCGCTGAGCAGCAGGAAGATCGCGACGACGGCGAGGAGCTGCGGGAACATCTGCACGAGGACGAGCATGAGGAGCCCCGCCCGACGCCCGCGGAAGCGCATGCGGGAGAAGGAATATGCGGCGAGCGCTCCGAGGAAGACGGTGCACACCGAGGTGATCGTTCCGATCAGGAGCGTGTTGCCGTACCAGGCGGCGTATGGCTGCTGCGGCAGGTTGAACAGGGTCGAGTAGCTGCCGAGGTCGACCTCGTTGAAGAGGCCGTTCGCCGTGATCAGGGTGCCACCCGGGTGCAGCGACGCGGAGAGCACGTAGAGCAGCGGGAATGCGGAGAACACGACCATGACGGCGCCGACGAGGTGCCGCCAGCCGGTGCGGGAGAACCACCGGCCGAAGTTGAACGGTCGTTTGGTCGGGATGTACAGGTCACTGGTTTCGGGGGCTGCGATTCGCATCTCAGTTCAACTCCTCTAGCGCCTTGGTCTGTTTGAAGCTGACGATCGACACGAGCGCGACCAGCAGGAAGATGATGATCGAGAACGCGCTCGCGAGCCCGTAGTCCCGGCTCGCGCCGACGAAGGCCACCTTGTAGACCATCGAGATCAGGATGTCGGTGGCCCCGACGTTCACGCCGGCCGTGACGTCTCGGGGACCGCCGCCGGTGAGCATGTAGATCAGGTTGAAGTTGTTGAAGTTGAACGCGAACGAGGAGATCAGCAGCGGCGCGACTGAGACGAGCAGCAGCGGGAGCTTGATCAGCCGGAACACCTGCCAGGGCCTCGCCCCGTCCACGGTCGCGGCCTCCTGGATCTCGGTCGGGATCGACTGCAGAGCCCCGGTGCAGACCAGGAACATGTACGGGAAGCCGAGCCAGAGGTTGACGAAGATGATGCTGAACTTCGCGAGCCATTCGTTGGTCAGCCAGGGGATGTCCGCCCCGCCGAAGAGCACCTGGTTCACGAAGCCGAATTGCGGGTTGAGCATGCCCGCCCAGACGAGGGCGGAGAGGAAGGCTGGGAAGGCGTACGGCAGGATCATCACCACCCGGTAGACGTTCCGTCCGCGCATCCGCAGGTCGTTGAAGACGATCGCGAGGAAGAGCCCGAGCCCGAACGTGGTCAGCACCGAGAGCAAGGCGAAGGCGAAGGTCCAGAGGGTGACGCTGATCAGCGGCCCGCGGATGGACTCGGAGCCGAAGGCGTGCACGAAGTTCGCGAAGCCCACCTCGACCTTCCAGCCGGGGAGCAGTTCCTCGCCGCTCGGCGCCACGAAGGAGCCGGTCTTGCCGTTGTCGGCGTAGACGACGCCGGTGCTGCTGTTCGTCATGGTGCCGTCGGCGGCGGAGTAGACCAGGTCGGAGACGTAGAGGTAAGCGCTCGACCCGTCGGGGGTGCGGAGGGACCCGTCGTTCGGGTCGTCCGAGACGGGGACGGAGAGCGCGGCGATCGCCTGCTGCTGGGCGACGATGTCGGCGAAGCGCAGCGACGTGTAGCCGGCGAGGCCGGTGGCCTTGCCCGTGGCATCCGTCGTCGCGTCGGTGACGACCCGGAGGGGGCTCGTCGCCGAGCCGACGCTGATGGTGCCGTCGGGGTCGGTGACGAGGAAGCTGAACTCGCCGGACTGTTCGAGCACGGTGAGGCCGTAGCTCGCGGAGTCGGGAACCCGCTCCTGCGAGGAGACGATGAGCGCGTTGACCGCGTCGGCCTTGGTGCTGTTGTGACCGGTGCCGTAGTTGGTGAAGGCGATGTAGCCGGAGTAGCCGATCACGAAGATCTGGAAGATGAGCAGGAAGATCAGCCCGGGCGCGAGGTACTTGGCCGGGAGCTTCTGGTGGCTGAAGTAGATCCAGTTGACGACCAGGGTGACGAAGGCGACGAGGCCGACGACGACCCAGTCCTGCTTCATCACGAGCACGAAGAGGGCGTAGACGCTGATCGCGTCGACGATGCCCAGAAGCACGATCTTAACGAGGAGCACCTTGACCCCGGCGGAGGCGGCCTCGGCGACCCGGGAGGCCCGCCGGGAGCGTTTCGTCTGCCGGAGCTGCGCCGCGTCCTGCTCGGTGCGTGGTGTGGTCATCGTCGTCCGCTTTCTCGGGTGCAGGTTGTGCTGGTGAGCGGATGCCCGTCCTCGGGGGACGGGGACGGGCATCCGTCGTGCTGTGGTGCTGTGGTGCTGTGGTGCTGTGGTGCTGTGGTGCTTCGTTACTTGATGGCGGTCTGGATGTCGGCAGTCATCTTCTGCCACAGGGCGACCGGGTCACCCTTCTGGGAGATGATCGCCGCTTCGGTGACACCCCAGAACTGCCAGACCTTGCCCATCTGCGGGATGCTCGGCATCGGGACGGCCGTGGCCGCAACCTTGCCGAAGCCGGCGGTGATCGGGTCGGAGCTGGCTGCCTCGAAGGCCGCGGTGTTGGCCGGAGCCCGCCCGCCGACCTTGTAGAGGGCGGTCTGGACCTTTTCGCTGCCGATGTAGTTGACCAGGAACTCGTTCGCGGCGAGGGCGTTCTTGCTCTTGGCGCTCACGACGAAGCCCTGCACGCCGACGAACGGCTGTGCGGTCTGGCCGCCGGCCGAGGGGATCGGGTCGACGGCGACGGTGATGCCGGCCTTCTGGGCGTCGGGGACGTTCCACGGGCCGGTGATCAGGAACGGCGAGGCCCCGGCGAGGAACTTCTCCTTGGCGATGTCGCTCGTGACGTTGAGGCTCAGGTTGCCTGCAGCGCCCTGGGCGCCGAGCCAGGTCGCGAAGCCCTCGCCACCGGCGTTGCCGATGGACAGGTCGTTCGCGTTGTAGCTGCCGTCGGCGTTGGTGCCGAAGACCGGGGCGCCGAAGGAGGTCTGGAACGGGTACAGGTGGTACGGGTCGGCGTCCGGGCCGAGCTGCACGAGGTACGGGAACTCGGTGCCGGCGGCCTTGCCCGCTGCGACCATGTCGTCATAGCTGGCGGGGGCGGCCGGGGCGAGCGCGGTGTTGCGGAGCAGCGCGATGTTCTCGATGGAGTACGGGACGCCGTAGGTCTTGCCCTCGACGCTCATCGCCGTGACCGCGACCTTCTGGTAGTTGGCGGCGGTGTCGCCGAGTTCGACCGGCTGCACGACGCCGTTGGCGACGAAGTTGCCGAGCCAGTCGTGGGCGGCGATCGTGATGTCCGGGCCCTTGTCGGTGGGGACCTGGGCGATGAACTCGTCCTGGATCTTGGTGAAGTCCTTCTGGACCAGCTTCACCTCGACACCGGTCTCCTGGGTGAACGCTGCGGCGGCATCCTTGAGCACGGGTGCGCGGTCGGCGTCGACCCAGACGGTCAGGCTTCCGGAGCCGGCGGCGGCCGTGGAGCTCGCTGTCGAGGCGGCCCCTCCGCCTGAACAGCCGGTCAGGGCCAGTGTTGCGGCGGCCAGTACGGCGCCGGCGGCAAGCAGGGCTTTCTTCTTCACCATCATTGGTGTGCCTCTCATAGAACGAACAAATAAAAGTGCAAGCGTTTACATGTTTAGTCGATCGGCTGTTGATTGGCAATTCAAAGCACGATGGTATTTGAAAGTTTGTCGGAATCGTTTAAGCATAGATTTCTGCAAACGCTTTCATGAGGGATTCCATGCAGTAAAGTTTTCGTCATGACAGGCTCCGAATGGTGGCGTACCGCCGTTATCTACCAGATCTACCCGCGCTCGTTTGCTGACTCGAACGGCGACGGTATGGGCGACCTCGCCGGTATTACCAGCCGACTCCCGGCCCTGCGCGATCTCGGGATCGACGCGATCTGGCTTTCACCGTTCTATACGTCGCCCCAGCGCGACGCAGGCTACGACGTGGCCGACTACTGCGACGTCGATCCACTCTTCGGCAGCCTCGACGATTTCGCCACCCTGCAGGCGACGGCGCACGATCTCGGCATCCGGGTCATCGTCGACCTCGTGCCCAACCACTCCTCGAGCGATCACCCCTGGTTCCAGGCCGCCCTCGCGGCCGGCCCAGGCAGCGAGGAGCGCGGGCACTACATCTTCCGCGACGGCAAGGGCGTCAACGGCCAGCTGCCGCCGAACAACTGGGAATCCGTCTTCGGCGGTCTCGCGTGGACCCGCGTCATGGAGGCCGACGGTACTCCTGGCCAGTGGTACCTGCACCTCTTCGACTCGAGCCAGCCGGACTTCGACTGGCAGAGCCCCTGGGTGCGCGCACAGTTCCGCGACGTGCTGCGCTTCTGGCTCGACCGCGGCGCCGACGGCTTCCGGGTCGACGTCGCACACGGCATGATCAAGGCCGCAGGCCTCCCTGACTACACTCCCCCCGCGGACGGCGGCAGCATGGGCGGAGCCACCGCGCTCGAGCCCGGCGTCGTCGCCGAGCCCGCCGCGACCGCCCCGTACTGGGCGCAGCCCGGAGTGCACGAGATCTACCGCGACTGGCGGCTCGTGCTCGACGAGTACCCCGGCGACCGGATCCTGGCCGCCGAGGCCTGGGTCGACCCGCTCAGCCACGTCGCCGAGTGGGTGCGCCCCGACGAGATGCACCAGGCCTTCAACTTCGCCTACCTCGAGACCCTCTGGGGCGGCCCAGCCCTCCGCCGCGTCATCGACGATTCCCTCGCCGCGTTCAGCGCGGTCGGGGCGCCGAGCACCTGGGTGCTCTCCAACCACGACGTGGTCCGGCACGCTTCGCGCCTCGCGCTGACGGGCGACAACCTGCAGGGTCACGGCATCGGCCCGAAGACGGTCGGCCTTCCCGATACCGTCGTCGGCCTGCGTCGCGCGCGGGCGGCATCCGCCCTCATGCTCGCCCTGCCCGGCTCGAGCTACCTGTACCAGGGCGAGGAGCTCGGCCTGCCCGAGGTCGTCGACCTGCCGGACACCGCTCGCGAGGACCCGACCTGGTTCCGTACCAACGGTGAACGCTACGGCAGGGACGGATGCCGCGTGCCGCTGCCCTGGGTCGGCTCTGCGCCGTCCTACGGTTTCGGCCCGACCGCGGCCAGCTGGTTGCCGCAGCCGGCCATCTGGGGCGAACTCGCCCGCGACGTGCAGGAAGGCGTGCCGACGTCGACCCTTGAGCTCTACAAGCTCGCCCTCCGGCTCCGCAAGGAGCACGGCCTCGGGCTCGGTTCGGTGTCCTGGCTGAACGGGCTGGACGGGCTCGGTGACGCGGTCGTGGCGTTCACGAACGGCAGCGTGACCGTTGTCGCGAACACGGGGGCGGCATCCGTCACGCTGCCCGCCGGCGAGGTGCTGCTCGCGAGCGAACCGCTCACGGGACGCACCCTGCCCGGCGACACCACGGCCTGGCTGCGCGCCTAGCTCCACCCTCCCTCAGCGGCTGCCGTTCAGCCCGAAGTGGGAGGATTGAGGGAGCGGCGCCGATTGGGAGCCCGTAGAAGGAGCACACCGTGACCGCCCCACAGACCGACAGCGTCGCCGGCATCCAGCAGAGCACGGATACCGACCTGGTCGCACAGGAGAGCACGGATACCGACCTCGTCGAGTCCGGTTCAGGGCCAGGAACCCGGTCTGGGGCTCGCGCAGTGTCCCGTGCAGGAGCCTACGTCGAGACACACGCGGAAACACACGCTGAGATGCAGGCCGAGAGCGACGCCGAGAAGGCGCGCCACCATGAGATCAAGACCGAGCTCACCCGCTTCATGATGTCCTACAAGTTCGCGACCGACGAGATGATGACGAAGATCAACATCCTCAAGGAAGAGTTCGCGTCCATCCACGACTACAGCCCGATCGAGCATGTCAGCTCCCGGATCAAGTCGCCGGAGGGGATCCTGAACAAGGCTCTCCGCAAGGGCTGCCCGCTCGACCTCGAGGACATCCGCCGGCAGATCCAGGACATTGCGGGCATCCGGGTCACCTGCAGCTTCATCTCCGACACCTACCGGGTGCTCGACATGCTGACCAGCCAGGAAGACGTCACCGTCCTCGAGGTCAAGGACTACGTCGCCGCCCCCAAGTCGAACGGCTACAAGAGCCTGCATCTGATCGTGGCGATCCCGGTGTTCATGTCCGACCGGGTCGAGCCGGTCACCGTCGAGATCCAGATCCGCACCGTCGCGATGGATTTCTGGGCGAGCCTCGAGCACAAGATCTTCTACAAGTACCGCGGCGTCGTGCCGGCGAACCTCGTCGCCGAGCTCAAAGAGGCAGCGGATGTCGCCAATCGCCTGGACATCCAGATGGAACGCCTGCACAACCAGGTCGTCGCCCTCGAACCCACGGTGCGGGCAGGGGACGACCTACTGAGCATCGCCGGACTCACCCCGTTCGCGCTGCCGACGAGCCTGCTCGAAGCCATCGATCGCGGCCGCACGAGCGACGCCACCGACTAGCGCCACCGGGCGCGCGGGGGGCTCTAGTTCGTGTTGGCGCGGAGCCAGACGAGCGGGTCGACGTGGACGCCGTCCTTGCCGCCGAGGCGGATCTCGAAGTGCAGGTGCGGGCCGGTGGACATTCCGGTGTTACCGACCTTGCCGATGACCTGGCCGACCTTGACGACGTCGCCGGTCTTGAAGAGCATCGAGCCGTGGATCATGTGCGCGTAGACGCTCGAGACGACCTTGCCGTCGATGACGTGGTCGATGATCATATGCACGCCGAGGCTGCCTTCGCCGTCTTCGGTGAAGCTCACGACGCCGTCGGCGATGGACTGGATCGGGGCACCGATGCCGGGGTTGAAGTCCTGGCCCTGGTGGTCAGCGGAACAGCCGGCGCAGTTGCGATAACCGAACCGGTCGCCGATGTGCACGCCGACCGCGAAGGGCCACTGGATCGTGCCGTTCGGGTTGTTGGTGAAGGTCGCTTCCATGCGGATGCCGCTCGCCGCTGCGACCTCGGCGATCGACTTCGATTCGAAGCCGTCACGCGTGACGGAAATCGTGTCCGTGCCGCCGTCCATGCTGAGCGTCTGGGCCGGCTCGGCCGGTGAGGTCTGCGTGGAGAGCCGGGCGGCGGCCTGCACGTCGGCCGAGGAGAGCAGCGCCTCGGCGGGAAGCGATGTCGACACGGCCATCAGGGCGACGAAGGCCATGGCGACGACCGTGACGCCCGTCGTGGCGAGGCGGCGCAGCTTCGGTGCCGGCCGCTGGGACGGCGCCTGGACGGCGGGTCGCTGGGTCGACTGCTTCATCGTGCCGCTGCGGAGTGCCCGAGAGGCGGTCCGCGACCCGGTCCGAGACGGGCGGACCGGCTGGCCGCCGTCGTCCAGGGCCCGGATCGCCCCGGCGGCACCGTGGCCGGACTTCGCGGCGCGAACCTGGGACCCGGTCGGCAGGGGGATCGAGGCGGTCCGCGACCCGGCATCCGTCAGGAGCTGGTCGAGGTCGGTCACGGGTGCGTCTGCGGCGGCCGGGGCAGCAATCAGGCGGTCGGTGTCGTTGACCGTCACGGCGGCGAGTTCGGGTTCGGCGAGTTCATCGGCGAGGACCTGCGCAGCGTCGGCGCTGAGTTCGATCGGCCGCGCGGCGTTCGGAACGGCGGGAACGGCGGGAACGGCGAGTGCGTCGGCTGCTGCGGCGCGGTGTGCAGCGGCCAGGGGTGTCGCGGCGAGGCGTTCCTGCTCGCGCAGTTCCCGGCGGGTCAGTGCGGCCGGATGCACGGGGACAGCCTGCTGGACGGGCTGCGCCGGAGCGGAAGAATCGGTCACTGCCGGGCTTCCAGAGTCACTCGCGGCACGCGCGCGTTCACGCGGTGTGGAGGAGTGAGAAGACAAAGTCGGGTGAATTCTTTCGGCGGGGCTGACAGTGGCGAGAGAGTGGTCGTCTTGGCCTGGCCAAAGTAACGAATCACTACAGGCTAACCCGCGAGGCCCGAATATTCCATTCCTGTGCACGTAATGACACCCCAAAACGGGGTATTTTGCCGTCACTATTGGGGGCGCTGTTTCGGCCGGATTTCCGCTGTCACCCCGGCATCGGCGGGCATCCGGCGGCCGACGCGTCACCGTTCCTGAGAACTCATGAATTCGCTGAAGAGTGGGGCCAGTATCGGCTCGAAGTCGGCGTACAGGTCGGGTGCCCCTGCGATCAGGAGGTCGATTCCCTCCCGGTCCTCGCCGAAGGCTCCGACGCGCGCGCCGGCCTCGCGGGCGACGAGCGCACCAGCGGCCTGGTCCCACGGGTTGAGCCCGCGTTCGTAGTAGAGGTCGAGGCGCCCCGCGGCAACCGAACAGAGGTCGAGGGCGGCCGAACCGATCCGGCGGATGTCCCGTACCCGGCCGATGAGGCCGTGTACAACGTTCGCCTGCCGCAGCCGCATGGCCGCCCGGTAGGAGAACCCGGTTCCGACCAGTGCGAGGTTGAGGGGAACGCCGGTCTTGACCTGGAGCCTGCTGCCGTTGAGGTGTGAGCCGCCGCCCGCCGAGGCCGTGAAGAGTTCGCCGAGCGCCGGGTTGAAGACGGCGCCGGCCACGGTCGCCCAGGTGGCCGGGTCGTCGCCCTCGACGACGGCGATGCTGACGCCCCAGGCGGGGATCCCGTAGAGGAAGTTGACCGTGCCGTCGATCGGGTCGACGACCCAGGTCAGGCCGGAGGTGCCGGGGGTCGCCGCGGATTCCTCGCCGAAGAAGCCGTCATTCGGCCGCGCCTCGGCGAGCAACGCGCGGATCAGGTTCTCGGTCTCCCGGTCTGCGAAGGTGACGATGTCCTCCGGCGAGGACTTGGACGCGGCCACCTCGACACCCTCCGCGCGTCGCCGCGCGGCCAGCTCCCCCGCGACGAGCGCGGTGTCCTTGGCGAGGCGGAGCAGTTCGGTCGGGGCGGGAGCAGTCATGGTTCCACGGTAGATGACGCAGGGGAGAGCCGGGAAGGAGACGCAAAAACCCCCGGAAACACGGGGTTTCCGGGGGCATTGGGTGGTGGCAAGTGAGGGATTCGAACCCCCGAAGTCTACGACGGCTGATTTACAGTCAGATCCCTTTGGCCACTTGGGTAACTTGCCATTGCGCACCCGACCATGTGAAACCACCTGACCGGAGACGCTCAGACAGAATACAAGGGAATTGCCCCCGTGCGAAATTGCGTCCGGAACCGTCGCTGACGGCTGGCGGATGCGCCCGCTCGATATGATCGCTGAAGGGCCATTTCCCCCTGACTTGTGAGGAGCCGCATGGTCGGCATCGACGACGTCGCCCGCCAGGCGGGCGTGTCCACAGCGACGGTGTCCCGCGCCCTGAGCGGCAACGGGCATGTCTCCCCGGCCACCCGGCTCCGGGTCGAGACCGTTGCGGGGGAACTCGGCTACGTCGTGTCCTCGAACGCCTCGAGCCTCGCATCCGGTCGGATGAAGAACATCGGCGTCGTCGTGCCGTTCCTCGACCGCTGGTTCTTCTCCAATGTCGTCGAGGGCGCGCAGAAGGCGCTGCTCCGCGGCGGTTTCGACCTCACCCTCTACAGCCTCGCCGGGGACTACGACGAACGCCGCAGCGTCTTCGAGCACTTCCTGCTGCGCCAGAGAGTGGATGCCGTCATCGCGGTCTCCCTCGAGCTGAGCCCGGATGAGGTGGCCCGGTTGCACGCGCTCAAGAAGCCGCTCGTCGGCATCGGCGGTCCGATCCCCGGGGTGCGTACCCTCACGATCGACGATGTCGCCGTCGCCCGTCTCGCGACCGAGCACCTGCTCGCGCTCGGGCACACCCGGATCGCGCATATCGGCGGCAACCTCGAGCTCGACCTCGACTTCCACCTGCCGACGAACCGGCGGCTCGGCTACGAGCTCGCGCTGACCGGCGCGGGCATCACGCCGACGCCCGCCCTGTTCCAGGCGGCGGACTTCACGGTCCGCGGCGGGTACCAGGCCGCGAAGCAGTTGCTCGGCAACCCGCACGAGCGTCCCACCGCGATCTTCGCCGCGTCGGACGAAATGGCGATCGGCAGCATCCTCGCCGCGCGCGACCTCGGGCTGGTCGTGCCGCGGGACGTCTCCGTGGTCGGGACGGACGACCACGACCTCGCCGACTTCTTCGGGCTGACCACGATCGCCCAGTTCCCGCAGTGGCAGGGAGACAAGGCCGTCGAGATCCTGCTCGACGAGCTGCAGCCGGGAAAGCACGACCCGGTCGGACTCGACACCGCCATCCCGTTCGAGCTGATGGTGCGGTCGAGCACCGCCCGCCCGGCCCAGGGCTGAACCTCACCCGTTCGCGCCCCGCGTCGAATCCACCGCCGCCCCCGTTCCGAA
>NZ_JASJVF010000030.1:0-23179 GCF_035019805.1 Cryobacterium sp. 10I1 | reverse complement strand
GTCGCGACTGTCGCGACCGACCCGACGGCTGGTTCGTTTCCCCACATTGCACAGACAGGAAAAGGTCACAACTGTGAACAACCACGACACCGTCGACGTGACGACGCCGGACAAGGTCGAGCCCGCCGCCCCCGCAACCCTCGTGATGTCCAACATCTCGAAGCTCTACTCCGGCGTCGCGGCCCTCTCGGACGTTTCCGTCGAGATCCTGCCCGGCGAAGTCCACGCCATCCTCGGCGAGAACGGCGCGGGCAAGTCGACGCTGATGAACGTGGCATCGGGTACGGCGCAACCCGACGGGGGCAGCATCACCTTCGAGGGCACCCCGATCGGCGTGCTGACACCGGCCATCGCCGTGCAGCTCGGAATCGCGATCGTCCACCAGCATCCCGCCGTGCTCCCGGACATGACCGTCCTGGAGAATCTGCAGGTCGCCCTGCCCGCCGCGGTCCTCGCGTCCGGTACGTCGCTGGAAGCCACCGCTCAGGCGCTGCTCGCCGACGCCGGCCTGAGCGTGCACCTTCAGGATCGCGTGGAACTCCTGTCCGTTGCCCAGAAGCACTTGCTCGAGATCGCCAAGGCTCTTGCCCTCAAGCCGAAACTCCTCATCCTCGACGAACCGACAGCGCCCCTCGGCCAGGGATCCGTCGACCTGCTGTTCGAACGTGTGCGGAGGTCCGTGTCGAACGGAACGGCCGTCGTCTACATCACCCACCGCCTGGCCGAAGTCCGTGAGCTCGCCGACAAGGTGACCGTGCTTCGGGACGGCCGCGTCCGCGGCAGCGCCCGCGTCGCCGACATCACCGACGACGAACTGCTCGCGATGATCGTGGGACGCAAGCTCGAATCGACCTTCCCGCCCAAGCACATCGGCTCGCCGGACGACGAGACGAACTTCTCGATCAACGGGTTGAGCGGCTCGGGATTCGCGAACATCTCGATCAGCGCCCGCCCGGGCGAGATCATCGGCATCGCCGGGGTCGTCGGAAACGGCCAGAGCGAACTGATGCGCGCGCTCGCCGGTCTCGACTACTTCACGGGAACGGTCGCCATCGCCGGCAAGACCTTGAACTCCCGGCAACTCCTGCAGGAGGCGGCATACATGCCCGCCGATCGGCACCGCGAGGGCCTCCTGATGTCCCTCTCGGTGCGCGAGAACGCCGCCGTCTCGGCACTGGCGAAGTTCAAACGGGGACCGTTGCTCAGCCGCAAGCGTGAGTTGGGCACGGTGGCCGAGACGCTCGGTTCGCTCGCGGTCAAGGCCGCGTCGATGGATTCCGTCGTCTCCTCCCTGTCCGGCGGCAACCAGCAGAAGGTCGTCCTGGCGCGGGCGCTGCTCTCCGAGCCGCTGCTGGTCGTGGCCGATGAGCCGACGCAGGGCGTCGACGTGGGTGCCCGGGCCGAGATCTACCGGATCCTGCGTGAGGTCTCGGCCTCCGGCATCCCCGTCGTCGTCGCCTCATCCGACGCGAAGGAGCTCGAGGGGCTGTGCGACCAGGTCATCGTGATGTCGCGGGGGCACGCGCTCGAAGTGCTCCAGGGCGCTGCGATCAGCGAAGAACGCATGATCCACGCCGCCGTCCGCTCGACGACCCGATCGGTGTCCGTCGTCGCGGATGAATCGGCCTCGAAGCACTCCGGACTCCGTCGTTTCCTGCAGGGCGACTATACCCCCGCGGTGCTCCTGGTCGGTGTCATCGCACTGCTCGGGTCGTTCCTGTTCAGCCAGAACGCCCGCTACCTCTCCGACTTCAACATCTACTCCGTGCTCACCCTCGTCACGGCGCTCGGTTTCATCGCTCTCGGGCAGACCATCTCGCTGCTGATCGGAGGTATCGATCTGTCCGTCGGGCCCCTCGCCGGGTTCCTGGTGGTGATCGGGTCGTTCTTCATCAACGACGACAAGTCCGTGATGATGATCGTCCTCGGATTCGTGCTCATGATCGTCGTGGCGGCCGTCATCGGGGTGGTCAACGGCTCGCTGATCAGGTTCGCCCGGTTCACCCCCATCGCCGCGACGCTGACCGTGTACATCGCGTTGCAGGGATTCAGCTTCCTGCTCAGGAGCTCCCCGGACGGGTACATCAACTCGACGGTCACCGGAATCATCGGGTGGCAGCTCGGGCCGGTGCCTGTCGCATTCATCGTGCTCGTCGCGGCCACGCTCGTGACCGAGTTCTTCCTGAAGAAGCGACGCTGGGGCTGGAAGCTGCGCGCGACCGGGTCCAACGAGGAATCGGCGCGCAGGAACGGCATCAATATCAACCGGACCGTCATCCTCGCGTATGTGGCCACTTCACTGTTCGCGTTCGTGGGTGCCGTGATGCTGATGGCGCAGATCGGGGTCGGCGACCCCGCCCAGGGCGTCGGCTACACGCTCACGAGCATCACCGCGGTCGTGCTCGGTGGAACGAGCCTGCTCGGCGGGCGGGGCACCTTCATCGGCACGCTCCTCGGTTCCATCCTGCTCGTGCAGGTCCTCAATGCGACGTCTTTCCTCGGCTTGTCCCAGATGTGGCAGTACCTGTTCCAGGGGCTCCTCATCCTGGTGGCGGCGATCGTCTACTCGGTCGCACGACGCAACAACAAGCGCAGGAAGACGTCCTTCGCGCTCAGGTAGGCCGCCCGGTCACCGGTTCCGAGACGACAGAGCGCCGAGCCCGATCCGGTCCCGGCGCTCTGTCATCTGTCTTGAGCTTCACTCTGCGGTGCTGAGCCCGCGGGTGATCTCGGCGATGGCCGACCAGTCAAGGGGCGCGAGTTCGGGATCGGCGAGAGCCCGCTCGAACATGTCGCGCAACACGGGCGCCGTCGGGAGCACGACGCCGCTCGCAGCAGCAGCCCGCTCCGCGAGGGACAGGTCCTTGAGGCCGAGCCCGACGCTGAAACCGGGCGGGCTGTATGCCTTGCGGGCGATCAGGTTTCCGTAGCCCGTGTAGACGCTGCCCGTGAACGCGGCATCCGTCAGGATCTCGACGAACGTCATGCCATCGACTCCACCGTGTTCGACCAGGGTCACCGACTCGGCGAGGGCCTGGAGCGCGTGGATGAGGTTGTAGTTCACGCCGATCTTGACCAGGCTTGCCGTGCTCGGCCGCTCGCCGACGGCCCAGGTGCGCTTGCCGATCGCGTCGAGGCACGGCTGCGCCCTGGCTATGGCGCTCTTCGTGCCTGCCGCGACCACATTGAGCTTCCCGGCCGCCGCGATATTGGACCGGCCGAGCACGGGAGCCGCCACGTAGTCGATCCCGGCGAGGGAGTGCAGGTCGGTCAGCCGATCCGTCGCCTCGACGCTGAGCGTGGCGCAGTTGATGTGCAGGGTGCCGGCCGGCGCATCCGCGAGGGCCTCCGCACTGAAGACGGCCTCGGCGGCAGCGTCATTGGCGAGCATCGAGATCACGGTACCGACGCTGAGGGCGTCGGCGATGGAGACCGCCCGGGTGGCGCCGGCCGCGACGAGGGCGTCCGCCGCACCGGTCGATCGGTTCCAGACGTGCACCGAATGGCCGGACTCGATGAGCCGGCCTGCCATGGCAGAGCCCATTTCGCCGAGTCCGATGAAGCTGATGTCCGACATAGTTCACGCCTTCCAGATTGTCCTGAGGTTTCCGGATCCCGGCCAGCGGCCGGGCGCTCCGTCGCGCCGGATTGGGGCGCAACCGCCCTTTGTGCAGTTCCAGTGAACACTACCGTGAGTGCCCGGTCTGCTCAACGTGATTCCCCCGCGATGGCAGTGTTCGCTTGACAAGCCCGACGCCGCTGAGTTGAATGTCAACCAACACCTTGTGCAGTGAGACTGTACAAAATAGTATTGCTGCGATACCCCGGCCCCGACCGGACACCAGACTTCGTACTGCAAAGGAGCAGAACACGTGGGCATTCGACTCGCCGAAAAGACCGTCGTCGTCACAGGCAGCGCATCCGAGCTCGCCGAAATGGGGGCCGGCGACTCCCGCTTCGACTCGATGGCCGGCGACATCCTGATGGGCCGGCCTGCCGCGCCCGAAGACATCGTGCCCACAGCGGTGTTCCTGGCCGCGAGCGATTCCGACTGCATCACCGGTCAGGTCATCCCCGTCGAGGGCGGCATGAACCTCGTCTGATCCGGCAGCCCGCCCTCCGGCACTCTGCACGACACTCTGCACGACACTCAGCAAAGGAATGACACGACCGTGACCACAGCCACTTTCGGAACCAACGCCGTCGACTGGGAGGAGCGCATCCAGTTCGATCGCCTGCGCACGGACAGGCTCGCCAAGCTCCGGCGCGAGTTGTCCGGCTCGGACCTCGGGGCCGTGCTCGCCTTCGACTTCTCCAACATCCGCTACATGTCGTCGACCCACATCGGCACCTGGGCCATGGACAAGCTCATCCGCTTCTCGCTGCTCACCCGGCACAGCGACCCGATCGTCTGGGACTTCGGGTCCGCGGCCAAGCACCACCAGCTCTACAACCCCTGGCTGCAGACCACGACGGCCGAAGCGGATGCCGACCCGCACGCTCCGCACCACGGCGCGGTCCGGCCGCGGGCCGAGAACGGTGCCCGCGCCGGAATCTCGACCCTCCGCGGAGCCTTCCACCCCGACGCGGGGATCGCCGAGGGCGTCGCCAAGAAGATCAAGCGCGAACTGGAGAAGTTCGGCCTGCAGAACGAGCCGCTCGGCGTCGACGTGATCGAGCTGCCCATCCTGATGGCCCTGCAGAAGGAGGGGATCCGCGTCGTCGACGGCCAGCAGGTGTTCCTCAACGCCCGGGCGGTCAAGACCGGTGACGAGATCGCGCTGCTCACGCAGGCCGCGTCGATGGTGGATGCCGCGTACGAATCCCTGTATGAATTCCTGCGGCCGGGCGTGCGTGAGAACGAGGCCGTCGGGCTGGTTTCCAAGGTGCTCTACGACCTGGGGTCTGAGTACGTCGAGGGAGTGAACGCCATCTCGGGGGAGCGTTGCTCACCGCACCCGCACGTCTTCTCCGACCGGTTGATCCGGCCGGGCGACCCCGCCTTCTTCGACATCCTGCACAGCTACCAGGGCTACCGCACCTGCTACTACCGCACCTTCGCGGTCGGGTCGGCGAGCCGGGCGCAGCACGACGCCTACAAGATCGCCCGCCAGTACATGGACAGGGCGATCGCGCTCGTGCGCCCGGGGGCCACCACCGCCGACATCGTCAAGGTCTGGCCGACGGCCCAGGAATTCGGCTTCCCCGACGAGGAAGCCGCCTTCGCCCTGCAGTACGGCCACGGCGTCGGCCTGTCCATCTGGGAGAAGCCGATCTTCTCCCGGCTCGTGTCCCTCGACCACCCGGAGGTGCTCGTGGAGGGCATGGTCTTCGCCCTCGAGACCTACTGGCCGTCCGCCGACGGCATCGGGGCGGCCCGCATCGAAGAAGAAGTCGTCGTCACCGCCACGGGGTGCCAGGTGATCACCAAGTTCCCGGCAGAGGACCTGCTCGTTGCCGGCCAGCGCTACTACAGCGTCGGGGGGCCGTTGTCCCTGGTGCGCGACTCCCAGTCGCACCTCAACACCGCCGCCGGTCGCGGCGAAGCCGAGTAGGGCGCCGATGCGCGCCGCGGTCTACCACGCTGATCACGATGTCCGCCTCGAGGAGGTGCCCCCGCCCGTCCGGGCTCCGGGCGAAGCGCTGCTCGAGGTGCTGCGCAGCGGCATGTGCGGAACGGACGCCACCGAGTGGAAGGCCGGCCCGCTCACCTTCCCGGTGCAGCACCGCCACCCCGTCACCGGCCAGACCGGCCCGATGATTCCCGGCCACGAATTCGTCGGGAAGGTCCTCGAGGTCGACGAGTCGAGCCACTTTTCCGTCGGCGACATCGTCGCGAGCGGTGCGGGTGTGTCCTGCGGCGTCTGCGACCGGTGTGCGGAAGGTCGCACGAATCTCTGCGACCGGTACTACACACTGGGGCTCAACACCGACGGCGGTATGGCCGAGTTCGTCTCCTGCCCGGAGAGCACCCTCGTCCTCGTTCCCGAGGGACTTCCGATCGACCTCGCTGGCTTCGCCCAGCCGCTCGCCGTCGGCCTGCACGCCGCCCGTCGGTCCGGGGTGCGTGACGGTGACCGCGTGGTCCTGATCGGGGCGGGGGCGATCGGCTCCTTCGTGCTCGCCGGGCTGAAATCGCTCGTGTCCGCCGACGTGACCGTGATCGACTTCCCGGGGGCGCGGCTCGAGCGAGCCCGTCGCCTCGGCGCGACACGGGTCGTCGAGGCAGGTGCGGATGCCGCCGCCCGCGTCGCCGAGGCCATCGGGCCGTTCGGCGCCGACGTCGTGGTCGAGGCCAGCGGGGCGCCCGGACAACTGAACAATGCCCTCGCGATGGTGCGCAAGGGCGGAACCATCCTCCAGGTCGGGCTGCCGTCGACAGAGCAGTCTGTGGACATCCATTCGCTCGTCATGCGCGAGATCACCGTGCGGACGACGCTTGCGCACGTGTGCGGCACCGACCTCGCCCCCGCTCTGGGTATTCTGGCGACGACCAATCTGGGCACCGAACTTCTCGACTCCGTCCGACCTCTTGACGACCTCGCCGAACAGCTCGAGCGACTCGCGACGGGCCGGCTCGAGGGCAAGGTACTCTTCGATCCACGACAAGGGGCAGCATGAAGGCAGCAGTTTTCCACGGCGCGCACGACATCCGCATCGAAGACGTGGACGGGCCGCCACCCCTCGGCAGCCTCGACGTGCTGCTGCGGCCGTACTGGTGCGGCATCTGCGGCACCGATCTCCACGAGTACGCCATGGGGCCGATCGTCATTCCCTCGCACCCGCATCCGCTCACCGGGGCCACCGCCCCGCAGATTCTCGGGCACGAGTTCTCGGCGGAAGTGCTCGAGGTGGGTTCCGGGGTGCGGTCGGTGCGCGTCGGCCAGCGGGTGTCCGTGATGCCGTTGCTGTACTGCGGCAGCTGCTACTACTGCCGCCGCGGCCTGAACCACCTGTGCCAGTCGATGGCCTGCGTCGGCCTGAGCTTCGCCTCCGGAGGAATCTCGGAACTCGCGGTCGTGCCGGCCAGTCACGTGAGCGTGCTGCCCGATTCCGTCTCCGACCTCCAGGGCGCCCTCGTCGAGCCGGGAGCCGTGGCCGCCTACGGAGTCGACACGGCGCAGGTCCGGCCGGGGGACACCGTGCTCATCACCGGCGCCGGTCCGATCGGCGCACTCGCCTCGCTCTACGCCTCGGCGCTCGGTGCCCGCGTGTTCATCTCCGAGGTCAATCCGACCCGCGTCGCGCTCGCGAGGAGCCTGGACGTGGGCGAGGTGATCGATCCGTCCCAGATCGACGTCGCCGCCTGGGTCAAGGACCAGACCGAGGGAATCGGCGTCGACGCGGTGATCGAGTGCTCGGGCAACGAACGGGCCCTCCAGACGGCCATCGCGTCGGTGCGCTCGGCCGGGCGCATCTCGCAGACCGGCCTGCACACCAGGCAGGCGGCCATCGACCCCATGGTCCTCTCCGAACACGACATCACCCTCGCAGGCACCTGGTGCTATCCCGTCACGGACTGGCCGCGCATCATCGACCTGATCGCCCGCGGCCGGTACCCGGTCGAGAAGGTCGTGAGCGCCCAGATCAGCATGGCGGATGTCGTCGAGAAGGGCTTCGAAACCCTGCTCTCGCCGACCGGCGACCAGGTCAAGGTCCTCGTCAACGCACGCTGACGTCGATTCACACGGCTGACCTCGATCCACACTGACGCGCACCCCTCGCGCACCCTCTCCCGTCCCCACGATTGGAATCCCGTTATGAAAGCGCTGCGCTTCGCGGAACAGAATGTTCCCCGGATTGACGAGCTGCCCATCCCCGCGATCGGAGCCGACGAAGTGCTCGTCGCCGCGCGATCCGTCGGGGTCTGCCACTCCGACATCGACCTGCTCGAGGGTCGGTACATCATCCCGTTCGAGTACCCGATCATTCCCGGACACGAATGGTCCGGTGAGGTGGTCGCGGTGGGAAACCGGGTGCAGGACTTCGCGGCCGGCGATCGGGTCGTCGGCGAGTGTGTCATCGGGGAGGACCACTTCGGGTTCTCGATCAGCGGTGCGGCCGCGGAGTTCTTCGTGGCCAGGCCCGAATGGCTGCACAAGCTTCCCGCGAGCGTGTCGTACACGAACGGCGCTCTTGTCGAGCCGTTCAGCGTCGCGTACTACGCGCTGATGCGGGTCGGGAACGTCAACGCGAGCGACACCCTCGTCGTGCTCGGTGCCGGACCGATCGGACTCGCCGTCACCGCGGCCGCCTCGGCCCTCGGCGCCGTGACGATCGTCGTAGAGCCTTCGCCAGAACGCCGCGATGCCGCGCTGCGACTCGGCGCCCGCCACGCCGTGCACCCCGACGATATCGTCGAGTTCCTGAACGAGCAGACGGACGGGCGCGGAGCGGATGTCGTCGTCGAGGCGAGCGGCCGGCCGGCCGTCATGGCCCAGGCGCTCGAACTCGCCGCCTTCCGGGGCCGGGTCGCCTACATCGGCATCGACGTCGGGCGCGAGGCGCCGGCGAAGCTCGGGCTCATCCAGTCCAAGGAGCTCAAGATCACCGGTTCGGTCGGCTCGCCCGGAGTGTGGCCGGAAACCCTGCGCTTCCTCGCTCACACCGGAATCGACCTGAGCCCGCTCGTCACCCAGAGGTTCGGGGCCGCCGACGCACTGGGCGCCCTGGAGGCCGCGCACCACCCGGCGACCACGATCAAGGCGCACATCGAATTCGACGCCGTGCTGCCCGCATAGCGAACAGATCTGAACGACGGATGTCCCGGACGAGCGCTGCTTGTCCGGGACATCCGTCTTTGGGCTGGGGGAAACGGCCTAGGGGATGATCTTCGCCGCGCGGTACCGCTCCACCTTGTCGAGGAAGCTGTCCGGCGTGGACCGGAAGCCCAGGAACCCGGCTTGGCGGCTCTTGTTCATGTCGGTGAAGCACTCGATGTTGCGGCCGAGGTCGCTGTCGGTGTGCCACCAGGAAGCGAGGCGGGTGACGTCCGTTTCGACGAGTCCTTCCCGTTCGGCGATGGCGCTCCAGACCTCGTCCTTGCCGGCCATCTGCGCGGTCAACGGGCGGGGTTCGCCCTCGAAACCGGCCCAGGGAACATCGAAGATCGCGGCGACCCGCGGCCAGAGCCAGCGCCAGCGGAAGACGTCGCCGTTGGCGATGTTGAACGCTTCGTTGGCACCCTCCGGGTGCGTGCCCGCCCAGATGATCTGCTCGGCGAGCAGGTCGACGTCGGTGACGTCTGTGACGCCGTTCCACTGGGTGGCTGAGCCGGGAAAGGTGAACGTCAGCCCGAGTTCCTTGCAGATCGCGGCGTAGACGGAGAGGGTGAGCACCATGTTCATCGCGTTGTCCGTTGCGAACCCGAAGACGGTGTGTGCGCGGTGCACGCTCCAGGTGAAGCCGTTCCGGGCGGCGGACCCGAACAGCTCGTCCTCCTGCGCGTAGTAGAAGTTCGGCTGCGGCAGCCGTGGCTCGTCCTCGTGGAACGGGGTCTCCGCGGTGACGCCGGTCGCATAGTTGTCGAACGGGCCGAGGTAGTGCTTGAGCCCGGTCATCAGGGCCACGTGCCTGACCGACTTCTCGCCTTCGAGCGCCGCGAGCACGTTGCGCACGAGGGCGCTGTTGACCTCGATGTTCTCGGTCTCGGTATCCCGCTTCACCCACGCCGTGATCACGACGAGTTCCGGTCGGGTGCCCGTGAGCGCGGCGGCGAGGGACTCGGGGTCCAGGAGGTCTGCCGTCACGGCGGTGATGCCGGGCGTCTCGGAGTGGCCTCGCCTCGAGAGGCCGGTCACGTCCCAGCCCGCGTCGACCAACTGCTTCACGACCGTCTGGCCCGTGATGCCCGTCGCTCCGACGATGAGCGCGCGCCGCCGGGGAACTGTTGAGGGGGATGTCACAAGTCGATCCTTTCCTGATGGACGGGACTTCCTTGTCGCCGTCCTGAGGTGTTCAATGATACTTAACATTGGAATTCCCGGCAAGCCGCGCCGGAACCGCCAGAACCGCCGATTTGGCCCTAGTGGCGGGGTATTCGGGGCTCTTCCTGTGTATATTTGTCCGTACTCACCTTTTTTCCGGAGCGTGGGGTGTATAGCCGGGCTTCAATGATGATGCGAGGCAGGTCCTCGTCGTCGTCATGCTGATGTGTGACAGAGGAACATGATGGACAATTTAGGGTCTCGGCTGAAAGACATCAGGCTCAAGGCCGGCCTGACGTTGCGCGAGCTGGCCAGACAGGTCGACGTTTCGCCCTCCTTCGTCTCCCAGATCGAGAACGGCAAGTCACAGCCGTCCGTCGCGACCCTGTATGCCTTCGCCCAGTTGCTGAACGTGTCCGTCGACGACCTCTTCGAGAGTAAACCGGCCCTCGACCCTGGAGTTCCGGCAGTCCACCCCGAAGAAGTCCTGAATCGGGGCGACGTGACGAATCCCTCGGAGGCGTGGCATCCGTCCGAGTATGCGAACCGGGTCTCCGTGGTGCATCCCTCTCATCGGTCGCGGCTCAACATGGCCGCAGGGGTCAACTGGGAACGTCTTGCCGCCACGCCGGAGCGCGACGTCAACTTCATGAAGATCGTCTACGCGCCGGGAGCCACGTCGACGGACGAGGGCGACACCGTCTCCCACGCCGGCTACGAGTACGGCTATGTCATCGCGGGTGAGTTGCAGGTGACGATCGGCGACGAGGCATTCACGCTGCATGCGGGCGAGTCGCTCGGCTTCGATTCCTCGATCCCGCACAGCCTGAAGAACACCGGAAGCATCGACGTCCAGGGAATCTGGTTCGTTCACGGCGCGCACGCTTAGCCGATCCATTCCGTAAGGCACGCGTCAGGCGTTCGGTTGACAGCGATGCTGGAGCCGTCGTAGCCTGTGTGTTAAGGAATACTTAACGGGTGTTCACTCTCGTCTTAGACGACGACACCCTTCCTTGATATCACGACGATGTGAGCCGGATGACCGGCGGAAAAGGACCAGACCTCCATGGATCTCGGACGCGGCCTCGGCCACCTGTCATATTCCACCCTCGTGCACGCGGGCGACACGTGGGCGGAGATGAAGGAGAGCCTGCACACCTTCGTCCCCGACGTCAAAGCCCGGGTCTCGCCCGATCAGCGCTTCGGCGTCTCACTGCGCATCTCGGCCGACTCGGCGAAGACCCTCGCAGCAAGCCCTGGAGAACGGGCAGAGCTCCGGACATTCCTCGACGACAACGACCTGTACGTCTACACGGTGAACGCGTTCCCGTATGGGCCGTTCAAGGGCGATCTGGTGATGGAACGGGTCTATGAACCGGACTGGTCGACCGACGACAGGGTCGCATATACGAACTCGGTCGCGGACATCCTCGCGGAGATCGCTCCGGCGGACGTGAGCCCCAGCATCCAGACGGCCCCACTCGCGTTCGCTCCGAATGTCACGGACGACGACTACGTCGCCCGGTTCACCACCAACCTGTTCCTGGTCGTCGCCCACCTCGTCGAGCTCGAGGCGCGCACGGGTCGGCGGGTCAAGCTCGCCCTCGAGCCGGAGCCCGCGTGCTTCCTGGAGACCACGGCGGAGACCGTCGCGTTCTTCACCGAGCGGGTCTACTCGCCGCAGGGCATCGCCGAGCTCGCCCGGCTCGCCGGGCTGCCCCTGTCGGAGGCCGAAGGTGCGATGCGCCGATACCTCGGCATCGTCTTCGACATCGGCCACCAGTCCGTCGGATTCGAGGATATTCCGGCATCGCTCCGCAGCCTGGTCGACGCCGGGATCCCGATCTTCAAGCTCCAGGAGGCGGCGGCGCTCTGGGTCAGGGACCTCACTCCTGCACTCGTCCCCCAGCTGCGCGTCTTCACCGACACGATCTACCTGAGCCAGACGACGATGCGCCAGGACGGTGCGGTCACGAAGTTCCTCACCCTCGGCGACGCGCTCGACGCGTTCGAGGAGCACCCGGTGCCCACCGAGATCCGCACCCACTTCCACGTTCCGGTCTTCCTCGAGGAACTCGGCCCGTTCGTCACGACGCGGTTCGCCGTGCAGCAGGCGCTGCAGATGCACCGTGAGACACCGCTCTCCGACCACCTGGAAATCGAGACGTATACCTGGGACGTGCTCCCGGCGCACCTCAAGACCGGCGACATCACCGACTACGTGACCCGCGAACTCGAGTTCGTCCGCGCCGAGCTGCTGGACCCCCGTCCATGAGGGCTGCCGTCTTCCACGGAGCCGGCGACATCCGCGTCGAGGAGGTCACGGCTCCCGAGTCGCCCCGCGCAGGCGAAATCCTGGTCAGGCCGTTGTGGTGCGGCATCTGCGGCACCGACCTGCACGAATACGCCCAGGGCCCGATCGTGATTCCGCGGGAACCGCATCCGCTCACCGCGGCGTGCGGCTCGCAGATTCTGGGCCACGAATTCTCGGCCGAAGTGGTCGAGGTCGGCGAGGGGGTGACCGCGGTGCGGCCGGGCGAGCGGGTGTCGGTGATGCCGCTGCTGTCCTGCGGGCACTGCTACTTCTGCCGCAGGGGACTGAACCACCTCTGCCGCACGATGGCCGCCGTCGGGCTCAGCTACCAGTGGGGCGGCATCGCCGACCTCGCCATCGTGCCCGCAGCGAACGTCACAGTGCTCCCCGACGGCGTGTCCGACCTGCAGGGCGCCGTCGTCGAACCGGGCGCTGTCGCGGCGTACGGGGTGGACACCGCCCGTGTGCGCCCCGGCGACAACGTGCTGATCACCGGGGCCGGTCCGATCGGCGCCCTCGCGTCGCTCTACGCAGCCTCGCTCGGGGCGAACGTCTTCGTCTCGGAGGTCAATCCGGTGCGCGCGGCGCTCGTGCGCAGCTTCGACGTCGGAGTGGTGCTCGACCCGACCGCCGTCGACGTGCCGGGCTGGCTTCGCGACCGGACAGACGGTATCGGTGTCGACGCGGTGATCGAATGCTCGGGGAACGAGCGGGCGCTGCAGGCGGCGATCGCCTCGGTGCGTTCTGCCGGGAGGATCTCCCAGACCGGGCTGCACACGAAGGCTGCGGCCATCGACCCGATGGTCATCTCCGAGCACGACATTACGATCTCGGGCACCTGGTGCTTCCCGGTCACCGACTGGCCGCGCATCATCGACCTGATCGACAGGGGTCGGTACCCGGTGGAGAAGGTCGTGACAGCCCAGATCGCGATGAAGGATGTCGTGGCCCAGGGCTTCGACACGCTGCTGTCACCGACCGGCGACCAGGTCAAGGTGCTCGTGCGCGCCGGCTCGTGATGCCGCGCCCCGAGTGGCCGCCTACTGGGCGAAGAGCGCCGGATGCGTGGACAGCTCGAGCCTGGTGCGGCGGATGTGGCCGGCCAGCATCCGCTCGGCCTCGTCGCCGTCGCCGCGCCTCAGCGCCCCGACGAGCAACTGGTGTTCGTAGTGGACGGCGCGGTTGACATCGGGCCCGATCAGGGTCGTGAAAGCGCGTCGATAGTGCTGGGTCGAGTTCCATAACCGGTGGATGGTCTCGCCCAGGATGGACGTCACGGCGCCGGAGTAGGAGAGCAGGTGGAACTCGCGGTCGAGGCGCAGGAACGTTTCGACGTCCGTGCCGGCCTGCATTTCATCGGCGAGTTCCTGCAGGCGGCCGAGGGTCTCCGGCGACAGATTGGGCAGGCTGTAGCGCAGCAGCAGGGGTTCGATGCGCTCGCGGATCTGGTACATCTCCTCGCACTCCGCGAGGCTCAGGTGGGAGACCCAGGCGCCGGTGTTCGCGACGAGGGTGACGAGGCCATCGGATTCCAGGATGCGCAGCGCCTCGCGAACGGGGAGCCGGCTCGCGCCGAACTGTTCGGCGACGTCCTCCTGGCGGATCCGGGTGCCGGGGGCGTATGCGCCGGACAGGATCTCGTCCCGCAATCGCGTGGCGATACGGCTGCCGGCGCTGCCGTCGCGGCTGGGGGCGCTGGCCATGGGGTCCGTCCGGTCGGTGGTGTCGGTCATTCGGCGGGGTGGGCCGGATGCCACAGTTTAGTGGCAGCATCCTTTTCGTAGGCCTTGCCGTCCGGGTAGCTCACGAGCTCGAACTGCATGCCCCAGGGGCTGCGGAAGTAGACCCAGCGCTGGCCGGTGCTCCAGCTGGAACTCGACGTCGGTGCGCCCATGATCTCCACACCGTGCTCCCGCAGGTGCTCGAGGGCGGCATCGAAGTCGTCCACGTAGAACGCCAGGTGATGCCCGCCGATGTCGCTGTTCCTCGGTTCGGGAGCTGCGGCATCCGCCGGTTCGTACTGGAAGACCTCGAAATTCGGCCCGTGACCGCACCGGAAGAAGCGGAGTTCGCGCATCACCGTGCGCGGGTGCACGCCGAGGTGCTCGAGCATCCACTCGTCGTCGGGGTGGGCGAACGGCCCGAGCGCGTAGACGAGCTCGCAGCCGATCACGTCGACCAGGAACCGCTCTGCCTCGGCGAGGTCGGGGACCGTGAAACCAATGTGTTCCGTGCCGCGCAGACCCGGGATGCCGTGGACCATCGAGAACTCCTTCGTTCGTCGTTGATTTCTCTCATTGTATCCAAAGACCCGAAATGCGTTCATCCTGATCGGAGATATTGCGAACAATCCTTGGCATTGGATTCAATCAACGATACAGTGTTGGTCACATGTAGTCGATCCCCGCGATCGACACGACCAATGGAGACCGGCACATGCCTGAACGACGACGTTTGGATCCCCTGGCCCCGTGGATCGAACTCAGCACCACGGCGCAGGACTGGGCGAGTGCGGACCCGGCACTCCTGGCCACCATGCTCGGCCAGCTGCATCTCATCCGTGCCTTCGAAGAAACCGTGCTCGAACTCGCCGGCGAGGGCCTCGTGCACGGGCCAGCGCACTCCAGCATCGGCCAGGAGGGCGGGGCGGTCGGCTCGATCGTCGGCCTCGGGTCGACGGATGCGATCAACGGCTCGCACCGAGGGCACCACCAGTTCCTCGCCAAGGCGATCAACCATGTCTCCGGCGGCGCCCTCGACCCCGCGGCGCTCGTGACCGCGGACATTCAGACCGTGCTGCAGCGCACCCTCGCCGAGATTCTCGGGCTCGCCCAGGGCTACTGCCGGGGCCGCGGCGGCTCGATGCACCTGCAGTGGTTCGAGGCCGGCGCGCTCGGCACCAACGCGATCGTCGGCGGCGGGGTTCCGCTCGCGGCCGGCAACGCCTGGGCCCAGAAGCACGCGGGAACGACGGATGTCACGGTGAGCTACTTCGGGGACGGCGCGACCAACATCGGCTCGGTCCTTGAAACGATGAACCTCGCTTCGGCGTGGAAGCTGCCGCTTGCCTTCTTCATCGAGAACAACCTCTACGCTGTGTCCACCACGGTGGCCGAGTCGACCGGTGAGCCTCGGCTCTCGGCCCGCGCGCTTGGGTTCGGCATTCCCAGCTGGCGCGTCGACGGTATGGACCCGCTCGCCGTGCACCTGGCGACGAAGGAGGCCGAGCAGGTGATGCGGTCCGGCCAGGGACCCGCTGTCGTCGAGGTCGAGGTCTACCGCTTCTTCCACCAGAACGGACCGTATCCGGGCAGCGCCTTCGGCTACCGGACCAAGGAGGAAGAGGCGGCCTGGCGGGCCCGTGACCCGCTGGACCGGGTCGCCCGCGAAATGATCGCGCTCGGCCAGATCGACACGGCCGGCATCGCCGCGGTGCGCGAGCAGGCCCAGTCCGCGATGCGGGATGCAGTGGCCCAGCTGCTCGAGGCCGACCCGGAGTCGGCGGGGAAGCGCCGGATCCGGCCGGACCTCTGGCCCGACGTCGACTTCGTCAATGTCGGGGTGCGGGGCGACGCGAGCGAACTGACCGGACTGCGCACGCTCGAGCCGACCGAATACCGGGGCGAGCTCGAAACGAAGAAGTTCGTCGACGCCGTCGCCGGCGTGATGGACCGCCGCATGGCAGAGGACGCACGGATCGTCGTGCTCGGCGAAGACGTGCACCGCCTCAACGGCGGCACGAACGGCGCCACCAAGGGGCTTGCGAAGAAGTTCGAGGGCCGTGTGCTCGGCACGCCGATCAGCGAGAACGCGTTCGCCGGCCTCGGCGGCGGGATGGCGCTCGACGGGCGCTACCGCCCGGTCGTTGAATTCATGTATCCGGACTTCATGTGGGTGGCCGCCGACCAGGTCTTCAACCAGATCGGCAAGGCGCGGCACATGTTCGGCGGCGAGAATCCGGTGCCCCTCGTGCTGCGCACGAAGGTCGCGATGGGAAGCGGCTACGGCTCGCAGCACCTGATGGACCCCGCGGGCATCTTCGCGACGAGCCCCGGCTGGCGGATCGTCGCACCGTCATCGGCGGCTGACTACATCGGCCTGATGAACACCGCTTTGGCCCTGCAGGACCCGGTGCTCGTCATCGAGCATGTCGACCTCTATGCCGACAGCGGTGACGTGCCCGCCGGCGACCTCGACTACTTCATCCCGCTGGGGAAGGCGGCCCTGCGCCGTGAAGGCACCGACGTCACCGTGATCAGCTACCTGTCCATGGTCAAGCACTCCATCGAGGCCGTCGAACTGACCGGCATGAGCGCCGACGTCGTCGACTTGCGCTGGCTCGACCGGGCCTCGATCGACTGGGAGACCATCGGCACGAGCATCCGCAAGACCAACAGCGTGCTCATCGTCGAACAGGGGGCCCGCGGCACGTCGTATGGTGCCTGGCTGTCCGATGAGATCCAACGCCGGTTCTTCGACTACCTCGACCAGCCGGTCGAACGCGTGACCGGCGGCGAGGCAAGCCCGAGCATCTCACGCGTGCTCGAGCGGGCGGCCATTGCGCGCACCGAGGACGTCGTCGCCGGCCTCGAGATCATCAAGCTCGGTCTGGGAACCCGCTGATGGCAACGCTCGTGCGCATGCCGGAGGTGCTCGCCAATGCCGCAGAAGCCGCCATCCAGACCTGGCTGGTGAAGGTGGGCGACACTGTGGCGATCGGCCAGCCGCTCGCCGAGATCGAAACGGAGAAGGCGGTCGTCGAGTACCGCGCCGAGACGGAAGGTGTGCTCGCGCGCGTCATCGTCCCCGAGGGCGTGCCCGTCGAAGTGGGCGTGCCGATCGGCGTGATCGCCGCCGTCGGTGAGGCGGAGTCGGACATCGATGCCTTCCTCGCCGGGGACGTCCCGGAGCAGGCAGGGCCTGCGACCCCGGTGACGGCGGCCGCGGAGGCGGCGACGCCGGTCGGAGTGGTCCCGGTCGAATCGGCCCCGGACGGGGCGCAGGTACCGCTCGCCGCAGCCAGCGGCCAGCGTCAATTCGCCAGTCCGCTCGTGCGCCGCATCGCCAGGGAACGCGCGCTCGACCTATCCCGCGTCGTCGGCAGTGGCCCGAACGGGCGGATCGTGCGCCGGGACCTCGACACCCTCAAGCCCGCGCCCGTGACTGCAGCCGAGTCCCGGCCCGAGCCCGTCATGCCTGTGGCGTCTCCTGCGGTGTCCGTTCCAGCGGCACCCTCGGCCCGCACCACCGGCACATCCGTGGTCGACGCCTCCGGGTTCACCGATGTTCCCCACACGGGGATGCGACGGGCGATCGCGCGCCGCCTGACCGAGAGCAAGTCGACGGTTCCACACTTCTACATCACGGCGGACTGCCGCGTCGAGCGCCTCCTCACCCTCCGCGGCGAGATCAACGCGACGTCGCCGCGGAAGATCTCGGTCAACGACTTTGTGGTCAAGGCCGTCGCGGTAGCGCTCGTCCGGGTGCCCGCGGCGAACGTGATCTGGACCGAGACCGCTACGAGACGATTCGAGCACGTCGATCTCTCGGTGGCGGTGTCCACCGAAACAGGACTGCTCACTCCGGTCCTGCGTGGCGTCGAAGGCCTCACGCTGACGAGCATCAGCGAGAGGGTCGCCGACCTCGCCGGACGGGCGCGGAAGGGGAAGCTGAGGCAAGAGGAACTCGAGGGCGGCAGCTTTGCCGTCTCGAATCTCGGCATGTTCGCGGTCGACCAGTTCTCGGCCATCCTGAACCCGCCCCAGTCCGGCATTCTCGCCGTCGGCGCCGCGAAACAACGGCCGGTCGTCGACGCGGGACAGCTCTCGGTCGGCACCGTGATGACCGTCACCCTCTCGGCCGATCACCGTGTGGTCGACGGTGCGGTGGCCGCCGAATGGATGGCGCAGTTCGTGGCCTGTATCGAGAATCCACTCTCTATAATCATTTGACGTCGGCGGGCTCTGATGACCGTTGACTTCCCCGTGAGCAAAGGCGCGCATATGGATCCCCGACTCGAACGTCTCGTAGCAGAGCGGGCATCCCTTGCCGCGGAATCGGAACGGCTGGCCGCGCTCCTCGCTGCAGAACGGAGCGGCAGGGCGCTGCGAGCGATCTCCCTCGCCTACGGGACGGGCTGCAAGGATGACTTCGAGCGGGAGCGCCAATGCCGCGCGGATGAAGAGCAGATGAAGCAGGTGCGTTCCCTCACTCGCGCCCTCGATCGTCAGTACCACCATCTGACCACAAGCGCCCGCGCCGCCCGCGAAAGCGGGCGTGCCGGTGATCTCGTCGGCGTTGTCCGCGATCCAGTCCATCAGGGGGACGAGGCGGTCGGCGAGCTCGTGGCCCCTGGCCGTCAGTTCATAGTCGACGCGCGGCGGGATCGTCGCCTGCGCCTCCCGGTTCACGAAGCCGTCTGACTCGAGGGTGCGCAGGGTCGATGCGAGCATCTTCTCGCTGATGCCCTCGATGGACCGCCGGAGCTCGCCCCAGCGGAGCGAGTCCTGCTGCAGGGCGAGCAGGATGAGCACGCCCCACTTGCTCGTGACGTGGTCGAGCACGGTGCGCGTGGCGCATTTGGCCGGGTAGACGCCGGCGACGGCGCCGGGACGCGCCCGCGAGACATCGAAACTAACCTTCATGCAGGTAGCTTACCTAAAGGTGGGTACCTGTGCGCGGGAAGGTACTCGACCGTCCCGTGGTTGACTCTGACACGCCACCGAAAGGACAACACATGTCATACATCGTCACCGCCACCTCTGGTCACCTCGGCCACCTCATCGTCGAATCCCTCCTCGCCCGCGGCGCGGCCCCGGAGAGCATCGTCGCGACAGCCCGCAATGTCGACAAGCTGTCCGCTCTCGCCGCACTCGGCGTGCGCACCGCAGTCCTCGACTACGGCAACCCCGAGACCGTGACCGCCGTCGTCGAACCGGGCGACGTGCTGATGCTCGTCTCCGGCAGCGAGGTCGGCCAGCGCGTGCCGCAGCACACCGCCGTGATCGCGGCCGCCCAGGCCGCCGGCGTCGGGCGCATCGTCTACACGAGCGCCCCGAAGGCCACGGCCTCCGCGCTCCTGCTGGCCCCGGAGCACAAGGCGACCGAGGAGTTCCTGATCGCCTCGGGGGTCCCCTTCAGCATCCTGCGCAACGGTTGGTACACCGAGAACTACACCGGTGAAATCGAGAGGGCACGCCAGGCCGGCGAGATCGTCGCGAGCGTCGGCGACGGCCGGGTCGCGAGCGCGAGCCGGGCCGACTATGCGGATGCCGCGGCCGCGGCCATCCTCGACGACTCGCTCGCGGGCAAGACCCTCGAGCTCTCGGGCGACCACGCCTGGGACTTCGACGAACTCGCAGCCACGATCGGAACCCTCATCGACTCATCGGTGGCCTTCCGGAACCTGACACCCGCAGCACACGCGGAGCTGCTCGCGTCCTTCGGCCTCGACGAGGGCACGGTGGGCTTCGTCGTCGGTCTCGACGCCAACATCCGCGACGGGCTGCTCGGCGAGACGAGCGGCGACCTGGCCCGCCTGATCGGACGGCCGACGACGCCGCTCGCGGAGGGCCTCGCCGCGAGCGTCTAACCTCGCCTGTCCCGGCCCGGCCATGCCCCGGAGGTGGACCTGACGGCATCCGCCCCGGCCATGCCCCGGGGAGTGGACGCGGCGGCATCCGCCCCCGGGTCGGTAGGCTGTGCGATTGCAGAGATCGCACTGCACACACCCGAGCACACGCAGACGAAGGACCCGACGATGAGTGGCAGTACCGAACGCCTGTTCCGTTTCGAGCGGGTGGAGTGGGACGACCCGCGCGCCGCCGTGCTGCGCGCGCGGATGGACGTGGAGATGACCGCGCGCTACGCCGGCCCTGGCAGCCCCGAACTCGATGACGCCGTGACCGCGGCGCTCAGGATCGACCCCGCCGACATTCTCGCGACCGTGCTCGTGGTCGACGGCGACGGCACCCCCATCGCCCACGCGGCCCTGCGCACCCATGATGGCGACTGGGAGGTCAAGCGCGTGATCGTCTCCGACGACCAGCGCGGGCGCGGGGTCGGCCGTGCCCTGATGAACGAGCTCGAGCGCATCGCCCGTGCCGCCGGCGTGCCGCGGCTCATCCTGCAGACCGGCAGCAAGCAACCGGATGCGGTCGCCCTCTACGAGAAGATCGGCTACACGCCGATCCCGATCTACGAACCGTACATCGAGGCGATCCCACACTCGTTCTGCTTCGAGAAGCTGCTCGCCTGACCTGCACCGCTCCACATTCCCGCGTCGCCCCGCATCCGCTCGCCCCGCCGTGCCGCGAGAGTGCACGTGTGGCTCTGAAGGCCGCTTGACTTTGCCTGCGATTCAACGGCCGAAAGCGCACTCTCGCGAACGCCGGCGCGGGAGACGCTCCGTCGAATCGAATCGAATCGGTGCAGTGCGGGGCGGTGTCGTTTTTGGCGGCGTTGTCGGGAACGACGTCAGGCGAGCCGGGGGTCGACGTGCAGTTTGGGACCGAGGCCGGCGCCGGCGGGGCGATGCCCGGCCAGGATCTCTCGCACACCGCTGAGCCCGACCGTCGCGGCGACGAGCGGGCGCGGGTCGACGGCACCGCTCGCGTAGAGGTCGATCGTGCCCCTGAGCCCCGGGGAGGCGCTCAGGATGCCGACCGCCGTCACGTCCTTGAGAGCGAGGGTTCGGGTGTCGATCAGGCTCGGGCTGCCGGCGAGACCGACGTAGACCACGCGCTTCCCCGGCTCGACCAGGTCGAGGGCGCGGGCGGGCAGGGCGGCCGCGTTGGAGGCGTCGATGACGGCGTCGAAGGGCGACTCCGGCAGGTCGGCGTCGGTCCAGACTCCGTCGAAGCCGAGGCTCCTGGCGTAGTCCAGTGAGCGCGCGGACCGTCCCATCACGTGCACCTCTGCACCCTGCTGCCGGGCGAACAAGGCGATGAGCAGACCGATCGTGCCCGCTCCGAGGACGAGCGCCCGGTCGCCGGGTTCCAGTGCTGCACCCCGAACGGAACGCAGCGCGTTACCGCCCGGTTCGACGAGCGCGCCGAGCACGTCGTCGGCGGTGTCGGGCAGCTCGAACAGCGAGGTGGCGGGCACCGCGAGCTGTTCGGCGAGGGCACCGGGGAAGCCGCCGAGGATGCCGACCTCGAAGCGGAACTCGCAGACATGCTGCAGGCCGCGGAGGCACCGACGGCACACCCCGCAGCCGAGCATGGTGTCGCCGGTGACCCGGCGACCGAGCCACCGCCGGTCGACGCCTGCGCCGAGCGCGGTCACGGTCCCGGCCCACTCATGGCCGATCCGCATCGGGTACCGGGCCTTGCCGTCGTGCAGGTACTGCATCTCGCCGGTGAAGAACTCGACGTCGGTTCCGCAGACGCCGACTCTCGCGACATCGACGACGACCTGGCCGGGCCCCGCAACCGGCGGGGCGACATCCTGCACGGATGCTTCCCCGGGCGCGGTGATGACAAAGGCCTTCATGGTGCTTCCTTTCGGCGTGGATCACGAGATCAGCCTGGGAAGCTCCACGAGCTGGTACGAAGCGGGTTCGGGTGCGCGTCAGGCAGGCTTCGCGTACCGGCCGATTTCCTGAAGCGCCCAGGAGTTGCCGTCAGGATCGCTGAAGTACGCGTACTTGACGCCACCCATGTCGTGGATCTCGGTGATCTGCAGGCCACGGTTCACGAGTTCGTCCCGTGCTGCGCCGATGTCGGAGACGACCAGGTGCAGGTTCTTGACCGTGCCGTGCTCAGGTCCATTCCCCATGCCGGTCCCGATGACCACGGAGCACGCCGAGCCCGGAGGGGTCAGCTGCACGATCCGCATTCCGTTGCCTGGCTGCACATCGTGATCCAGGTGGAAGCCGACAACATCCACGTAGAAGGCCTTGCTCCGTTCGACGTCCGCAACGGGCAACGGCACAAGCTCCAGTCGCATGTCCATGGTCGTCACTGTATCAAGGAGCGACAGCCACTCGCGGCGAACGGCGCCGCGGCGTAGCGTGGCCTCGTGACACCGTCCGACAGCTTCTGAGGAGGAATCGTGACCACCCTCGACAACCGGCCGAACACCGCTCTGCTCGTCATCGACGTCCAGACCGGTTTCGTGAAAGACGCCTACGATCGGGACGCGATCGTCGGGAACGTCAGCAGCGTCGTCGACAAGGCGCGAGCCGCCGGCGTCGACCTCATCTGGGTGCAGCACCACAACGACGACCAGCCGCAGGGGAGTGCTTCCTGGCAGCTCGTACCCGAACTCGTGCGCCTCGAGGCGGAACCGCTCGTGCACAAGGCGTACGCCGACGCCTTCGAGGACACCGACCTCGAGTCCGTGCTCGCCGAACGCGGCATCGGCGGTCTTGTGATCGCCGGTGCGCAAACGGATGAGTGCATCCGGTCGACGCTCCACGGCGCGATCGTCCGCGGCTACGACGCCATCCTCGTCAGTGATGCCCACACCACCGAGGACCTGAGCGGCTTTGGTGCGCCGCCGCCGGACCTGGTGATCGCCCACACCAACCTGTACTGGGAATACCACACGGCCCCCGGGCGGACAGCGGGCACGGTGACCACTGCCGACCTTGACTTCACGGCGCCGTCCTCCTGAGGCGACCGGGCCGTCGGACGGAAACAGCGCTTCGCTCGAGGCTGGGAAATCGCCGGGACGGACTTCCGTGGCCCGCGGGGGCGCAGCACACTGGATGCCGAAAGTGGAAGCTCAAACCTCGCGCGACCCGAACGTGGAGTGACGAATGGGCAGGATTACGCAGGCCTCGATAGTGCGACCGGGTCGGATCGGAAGGCGAGCCGGCGTCGGCATCCTGGCGGCGGCGCTCATCGTCGCGGGTGTCACGGCGGCCGCGCCGCGCGCCGAGGCGGAGGTCCGGACAGTAGCAACCGCTGCCGCTGCCGCGCACTCCGTGTCAGAG
>NZ_JASJVF010000029.1:0-23531 GCF_035019805.1 Cryobacterium sp. 10I1 | reverse complement strand
CTCCGCGCTCCGCGGCGCGCCACGCAGCCTGTGCCGGCGTGAGTGCGCCGCCCGCGAGTCCGTCCGTCGTCGGAAGGGTGCCTCCTGATGCCCCGGTTCGCCAGGCGTGGCAGATGGCCAGTGCGAGTGCGTCCGCGGCATCCGCCGGTTTCGGGACCTCGCTGAGGCCGAGCACGCGGGCGACCATGGCGCCGACCTGGGCCTTGTCGGCCGAGCCGTAGCCGGTGATCGCCGCCTTGACCTCGCTCGGGGTATGCAGGGTGACCGTGAGGCCGCGCTGGGCGGCGAGCAGGAGGGCGACCCCGCTGATCTGGGCGGTGCCCATCACCGTGCGCACGTTGTGCTGGGCGAAGACGCGCTCGATCGCGACGAAGGCCGGCCTATGCCGGTCCATCATCTCCTCGAGTCCTCGGCTCAGCAGCAGCAGGCGCTGCTCGAGTGGCAGGTCGGGCGAACTGCGCAACACGGTGACGTCGACGAGGGTAGCCGTGCGGTTCGGCGCGACGTCGACGACACCGACGCCGCAACGGGTGAGCCCGGGGTCGATTCCGAGCACCCGCACGGCCACCGTTGACTACTCGTTCTCGGCTTCGAGCTCAGCGGAGACTGCGGCAGACACGGCGTAGTTGCTGTAGATGTTCTGCACGTCGTCGAGTTCCTCGAGTGCGTCGATGAGCTTGAACACCTTGCGAGCGGTCTCCGCGTCGACGTCGATCGTGAGCTGCGGGACGAAGGCGATATCGGCCGAGTTGTAGTCGATTCCGGCGGCCTGCAGTGCCGTACGGGTTGCCACGAGGTCCTGGACCTCGCTGAAGACCTCGAAGGTCTCCCCCTCGTCGACGACTTCTTCGGCACCCGCGTCGAGGACCGCGCCGAGAACGTCGTCTTCGGTCACGCCGTTCGCCTTGGAGACGACGACGATTCCCTTGCGGTGGAAGTTGTAGGCAACACTGCCCGGGTCGGCCATGTTGCCGCCGTTGCGGCTGACCGTCGTGCGGACTTCAGCCGCAGCGCGGTTCTTGTTGTCGGTGAGACACTCGATCATGATGGCGACGCCGTTTGCGGCGTAGCCCTCGTACATGATCGTGGTGTAATCGACGACGACGCCGGCGAGGCCGGCTCCGCGCTTGACCGCACGGTCGATGTTCTCGTTGGGGACCGAAGTCTTCTTGGCCTTCTGGATCGCATCCACAAGCGTCGGGTTACCCGACAGGTCGGCGCCGCCCATCCGAGCGGCGACCTCGATGTTCTTGATCAGCTTGGCGAAGGCCTTGGCCCTCCGTGAGTCGGTGACCGCCTTCTGGTGCTTGGTAGTCGCCCACTTGGAATGTCCGGACATGAATCTCCCGTTGTCGTGCTTGGCTGTCTGATTGTGGTGCCGGCCGTCTGCCGCCAGTGGCAGAAAAGCGAATTCGTCGCACCAATGCGCTGTTGGCCAGTCTAACCCGAGGTGCCCGATCCGCCCCGCCGGAGCCGTCCGGCAGGCGTGGCGGACGCCCTGACGAAGCAGGGAGGATCAGAGCGTGATGATTTTCTGCAGGGTGTTCAGGTTGCGGGTCGTCGTCGTGGCGCGGTATTTCACCTTGGCGCTCTTTTTGCTGAAGGCGCTCTTGATTCCGACGGCACGCCGGACCTCCCAGTAGAGGACGCCGTGGCCGAGTTCGATCCGCTCGTCCGCCTGGTCGAGCTCCCTGGCATGGCCGGCGAGCTCCGCGAGGTGGGAGGGGTCAGAACCGAACATGACGTAGGCGTGCCAGCCCTCCCGTTCCGGGAACGGGTAGGACCGCACCTCGCGGGCGAGTTCTGCCTCGTCGATCAGCACAATCCAGGCCTCGTAATCGAAGCGCTCCGACAACGCCGCCTCGATCCGGCTCTTGATCGCGTCCGGTGAAGCCTCGGCCGCCTCGTCGACTGTGAAGACGACGTTGCCGCTCGCGACCACCGTCTTGACGTCCGAGTAGCCGAGGCCCTCGAAGGTCTTCACGAGATCATTCATGGCCACGGTTATGCCGTTGACATTGATTCCCCTGAGCAGGGCTACATATCTCATCATCGTTGACTCATGCCAGAACCCTAGTCCCGCAGCCGGCAGGCGGGAAACCCCGGCCGGATCAGCCGAGGAAGCGGGCGGCCGCGACCGTTCCGAGGAAGTACTCGTGGAAGCGGTGCTCCCCCGTGATCTCCGGGTGGAACGAGGTGCCGAGCAGGCGCCCCTGCTCGACCGCGACGCAGCGGCCGTCGGCGAGCCGCGCGAGGGCCCTTGCCTTCGGACCGACGGTATCGACGACCGGGGCGCGGATGAACACCGCGTGCACCGGCGCATCGCCGAGCACCGGTACCTCCAGATCGGTCTCGAAGGACTGCGTCTGGGAGCCGAAGGCATTGCGCCGGACGCTGATGTCGAGGCCGCCGATGCTCTCCTGGCCGCGAATGCCGTCGACGACGGTGTCCGCGAGCATGATCAGTCCCGCGCAGGTCCCGTAGACCGGGAGGCCGGCCCTGACGGCGGCGCGCAAGGGATCGGCGAGGCCGAAGGCCCGCGCGAGCTTGTCCATCACGCTGGATTCGCCGCCCGGAATCACGAGCCCGTCGACGCGGGCGAGTTCTTCTGGTCGGCGCACCAGGACGACGTCCGCTCCGAGGGTGCGCAACACCTGCGCATGCTCGCGGAAGTCGCCCTGGAGGGCGAGTACTCCTACCGTCACCTGTTCGAGCTACCAGCCGCGCTCGGAGAGGCGGTGCGGTGCCGCGAGGTCGGACACGTTGATGCCGACCATGGCTTCGCCGAGGCCGCGAGAAACTTCGGCGACGATCTTGGCGTCGTCGAAGAAGGTGACGGCCTTGACGATCGCGTTGGCGCGCTGCTCCGGGTTGCCGGACTTGAAGATTCCGGAGCCGACGAAGACGCCGTCCGCGCCGAGCTGCATCATCATCGCGGCGTCTGCAGGGGTGGCCACGCCGCCCGCGGTGAAGAGCACGACGGGGAGCTTGCCGGTCGCGGCGATCTCGACGACGAGCTCGTACGGCGCCTGCAGGTCCTTGGCCGCCACGTAGAGCTCGTCCTTGCTGAGCGAAGCGAGGCGCTTGATCTCGGCGTTGATGGTGCGGATGTGCTTGGTCGCCTCCGAGACGTCGCCGGTGCCGGCCTCGCCCTTCGACCGGATCATCGCGGCACCCTCGTTGATGCGGCGGAGCGCCTCACCGAGGTTGGTCGCGCCGCACACGAACGGCACGTCGAACTTCCACTTGTCGATGTGGTTCACATAGTCGGCCGGGCTGAGGACCTCGGACTCGTCGATGTAATCGACGCCGAGCGCCTGCAGGACCTGCGCCTCGACGAAGTGACCGATACGAGCCTTCGCCATCACGGGGATGGAGACCTCGGCGATGATGCTGTCGATCAGGTCCGGGTCACTCATCCGCGCGACGCCGCCCTGGGAGCGGATGTCCGCGGGAACGCGCTCGAGCGCCATGACGGCGACGGCTCCGGCATCTTCGGCAATGCGGGCCTGGGCTGCAGTGACGACGTCCATGATGACGCCGCCCTTCATCATGTCGGCGAGTCCGCGCTTGACGCGGCTCGAACCAAACTGCTCGATGGATGTTGTTTCAGTCATAACGTGAATTCTATTCCTTGCGTCTGGTGGGAACTCCGCGAGCAGCGGCTGCGGGAGCGGGAATGGTAGGGATGGGTGGAGCTAGTCCTCGTCGCGCGGCCAGCCGTCCGCGACCATCCGGCGGACGTCGCCGAGCAGCTGCGGAATGGCCTTGGTCTTCGCGATGATCGGGAAGAAGTTCGAGTCTGTGGCCCAGCGCGGAACGATGTGCTGGTGCAGGTGTTCGGCGATGCCCGCTCCGGCGACCCTGCCCTGGTTCATCCCGATGTTGAAGCCGTCGCAGTTGGAGGTCACGGCGAGCACGCGCATCGCCACCTGGGTCAGACTACCGATCTCGGCGACTTCCTCTGGCGTTGCTTCGTCATAGGTCGCAATGTGGCGGTACGGGCAGACGAGCAGGTGGCCGCTGTTGTACGGGAACAGGTTGAGGAGCACGTACGCGTGCGTGCCGCGGGCGACGATGAGCGCCTTCTCGTCGGTCATCGCCGGGGCGAGGCAGAACGGGCAGGCGTCGGCGTGCGGCTGCGTGCCGTCCTGGATGTAGACCATCCGGTGCGGCGTCCACAACCGTTGGAAGGCATCCGGTACGGCCGCGAAGTCGCTGGACGATTCGATCGTCTCGTCTCCGGCGTCCATCTCAGACCTGCGCCTTCGTTGCGATCGCGTCGACGATACGGGCGATCGCATCCACGACGGGGATGCCGTTCTCCTGGGTACCGTCCCTGAAACGGAAGCTCACCGATCCGGCCGCCCGGTCGTCTTCGCCTGCGATCAGCTGGAACGGCACCTTCGCCTTGGTGTGGGTGCGGATCTTCTTGGGCATCCGGTCGCTCGAGGTGTCGAGTTCGGCGCGCACCCCGAGTGCCTTCAGCTGCCGGATGACTTCACCGAGATAGTCCTCGTACGCTTCGGCGACGGGGATGCCGACGACCTGGACCGGGGACAGCCAGACCGGGAAGGCGCCGGCATAGTGCTCGAGGAGGATAGCGAAGAAGCGCTCGATGGAGCCGAGTAGGGCACGGTGGATCATCACCGGCTGCTGGCGGGTCCCGTCGGAGGCGGTGTACTCCAGGTCGAAGAGTTCCGGCTGGTTGAAGTCGAGCTGGACCGTGGAGAGCTGCCAGGTCCTGCCGATCGCGTCTCTGGCCTGCACGGAGATCTTCGGGCCATAGAACGCCGCTCCGCCCGGGTCGCTGACCAGTTCGAGCCCGGACTCGACGGCGACCTGCCTGAGGGTCTCGGTTGCCTCGTCCCACTGCTCGTCGGTGCCGACGAACTTCACCGGGTCCTTGGTGGAGAGTTCGAGGTAGAAATCGGTGAGCCCGTATCCCCGCAGCGTCTCGAAGACGAACTCGAGCTGGCTGGCGACTTCCGCCTTCACCTGGCTCGCGGTGACGTAGATGTGGGCATCGTCCTGGGTGAGCCCGCGCACCCGGGTGAGGCCGGACAGCGTTCCGCTCTTCTCGTACCGGTAGACGGTTCCGAATTCGGCCAGACGCAGCGGAAGTTCGCGGTAGCTGCGGCCCCGCGCCTTGAAGATGAGGTTGTGCATCGGGCAGTTCATCGGTTTGAGGTAGTAGTCCTGGCCCTGCCGGGTGATGTTCCCCTCCGCGTCGACCTCTTCATCGAGGTGCATCGGCGGGAACATGCCGTCCTTGTACCACTGCAGGTGCCCGCTGGTCTCGAACAGGTGCGCCTTGGTGATGTGCGGGGTGTTGACGAGGTCGTAGCCGTTCGCGAGCAGCTGCTCGCGCATGTAGTTCTCGATCTCCGCGCGGATGATCCCGCCCTTGGGGTGGAAGACCGCCAGTCCGGAACCGATTTCCTCCGGGAAGGAGAACAGGTCGAGTTCCTGGCCGAGCTTGCGGTGGTCGCGCTTGGCGGCTTCCTCCTGGCGAGCCTGGAAAGCGCGCAGCTCGTCCTTGGTCGGCCAGGCGGTCCCGTAGATGCGCTGCAGCTGCGGGTTCTTCTCCGAGCCGCGCCAGTATGCGGCGGCGAGTCTGGTCAGCGAGTATCCGTTGCCGATCATGCGGGTGTTCGGCAGGTGCGGGCCACGGCAGAGGTCTTTCCAGACCGTCTCGCCCGTCTTCGGGTCGACGTTGTCGTAGATGGTGAGCTCGGCGCCGCCGACCTCGACCGATTCGTTGTCCGCGGTGGCCGCGACGGCGCCGCCCTTCAGCCCGATCAGCTCGAGCTTGTACGGTTCCGCGGCGAATTCGGCCCTGGCGTCGTCATCGGTCACGACGCGCCGCACGAAACGCTGGCCCTGGCGGATGATGCGGTCCATGGCCTTCTCGAGCGCCTTGATGTCTTCTGGCGTGAACGGCACCTCGACATCGAAGTCGTAGTAGAAGCCGTCCGTCACGGGCGGACCGATCCCCAGGCGTGCCGCCGGGTTGACGTTCTGCACCGCCTGGGCGAGCACGTGCGCTGCCGAGTGGCGGAGGATGTTCAGGCCATCCGGCGACGAAATCGTCACGGGTTCCACGACATCCGTCTGGGTCAGCGTTGCGGCGAGATCCTTGAGCTCACCGTTGACGCGCATTGCGACAACAGACCGGTCGGTGAAAAGCTCAAAGCCGTCAGCCACGTGTAGTACTCCTCAGTATTGTGCGAACCCCTCCAACTTTAGCGGCGCGGTCGCGACCGGGATTCCCGTGCGGCTCGGGCGGCTGCCAGGCTCAGGCCACGAGGACGGTGTCGTGCGCACGCAACGGCACGGGTGCCCCCTGCGGCAGCCGGCGGAAGAGATGCCCGATGACGTCCGGTGAACAGGCGATCACCTTGACGAGCCCTGGCCGGTCACGGGCGAGAGTCGGATCGGATGCGAGGGTGACCGCCAGGAGCCCCGCTCCGCCGTCGAGGAGCGGGGAGAGCCCGGCGGCGATCCGCGGGCTGACGTGGCCGACCGGACGCCCGGTCGCAGCGTGGACGGCGATCCCACGGGGGCCGGACCCGTGCGCCTGCTCGCGGACGAGCGCGACGACCGAACCGGGCTGGAGGAGTCCCTCTCGTGCGACGATCGTGCGCTGGTCGACATTGTGCAGCCAGAAGCTCCAGATGCCGAGGCCGCGCAGGTGGCTGTTGCCGAGCGCGACGACCCGGCCGGTGCTGGGCTCCGTCAGCCACAATTCACCGGCGTCGGCGGCGAGGTACAGGGTGGGCAGTCCTTGCGCATCGGCGATGAGCAGGCGGTCCCAGTCCTGCGGCGGCAGGTACCTGCTTGCCGGCACCCCGCGACGGGGGGCCCTGCTGGCGCCCGGGCGGTCGGTGACGTCAGCGCCGACGACGGCCGGGAAGTCGGTCGCCCGGCGGCCGAACCGGATGCCGTGCGGCACCGTGTGCGAATTCATGGCGAACCTCCCCCTTGAGAGTGCTGCACCAGACTCCGGACCGGTATCCCCATTCCGGTGGACGTTAAACGAAAAAACCCCCGGGGTAACCGGGGGTTTATCTGTGGGCGATACTGGGATCGAACCAGTGACCTCTTCCGTGTCAGGGAAGCGCGCTACCGCTGCGCCAATCGCCCAAATCTAGTGCTTCAAGAACTTCGTTCTCCAAGACTGGAGGTGGATACGGGATTCGAACCCGTGTATACGGCTTTGCAGGCCGCTGCCTCGCCTCTCGGCCAATCCACCGTATTCGGGTTCATACCAAAGAGAATCGGCCTTTCGGCCGATTCAATTCGAGCGGATGACGAGATTCGAACTCGCGACCCTCACCTTGGCAAGGTGATGCGCTACCACTGCGCCACATCCGCAACTGCGCGCATTTCTGCGTGCTTTGAAGACTGTACCGGTACTTTTCCGGATATACAAACCGAGCGGAACTTGAGCGTGCGGTGGCGCGTCGGTGCACGACAGACGCCCGGTCTGGGCTAGTATCGAGAGTCGCGGTCGAACAAAATTCGCTCGCCGCGGGCGATTGGCGCAGTTGGTAGCGCGCTTCCTTCACACGGAAGAGGTCATCGGTTCGAGTCCGGTATCGCCCACTCCTACACAGGAGAAAACCCCGCCGGAGCGGGGTTTTTTTGTACCCTCGTACTGGGGGGGCCAATCCCGCCAACCTGAGTGCGTCCTGTGCCAAGCTCTTCTTCAAGCCGAAGGACCATCCCATTGGATCCCCGGCCCAGCGAACCCTCCTTCGTCTTCATCACGAAAGAGCGCTGTACTCCCGTCCTGTTCCGTGAAGTGAACCGAGTCGCATCGTTCGCTTCCCGGGACTCGTGAACGCCGCACGACGACGGCTGCGTTCGACCTGCCGCATGCACGCCTCGCGGCAGACCTCGTGCGTCCGTCGTCGGCCGTTCCAGACACCACCCGGTAATCCCCCCAGCAGTAGTACAACAGCCAGAAAGGCTCCTCTCATGACTTCCGTCGAAACCACAACGGCCACCCCCGGCAAGATCCTCGGCATCGTCGGGTTCATCCTCGCCTTCATTCCCTACCTCCAGCTGCCCGGCCTCATCGTGAGCATCATCGGCTTCAACCAGGCCAAGAAGGCCGGCGCCCCCAACGGCCTCGCCAAGGCCGGCATCATCCTGAGCGCGATCTTCCTCGTGCTCTTCGTGGTCATCCTTGTCGTCATCTTCTCTGTGGCAGCGGCCAACCCGACGCCCAGCGCCTAAGCACCCGGTTCAGCGCGTCCCGCTCCCCCTCAGGCCCCGGCCTTCAGGGGAGCGGGACGTTTTCCATGTCCGGCGCTCTGACCCTGGCAACGTCCGGATGGCCTCGCCCACCTAGTCTGTGAACATGGATCTCCTGCTCGGCTTCTGGGAACGTGTCACGGCCAGGAACGATGTACTCCCCCTCATCCCCGCCTGGCTCACCATCGCGGCCGCGGCCGCCATCGTGCTCGTCCCGGCGTTGTGGCGGGCCTGCAGGAATGTGGTCACCATCGCGCATGAGGGCGGCCACGCGCTCGTCGCGACCCTCGGCGGCCGACAGCTCGACGGCATCCGGCTGCACTCTGACACGTCGGGGCTCACCGTCAGCAGGGGCAAACCCCGCGGACTCGGGATGGTGCTGACCCTGCTCGCCGGCTATTCCTCGCCCGCCCTGCTCGGACTCGGTGCGGCCTGGCTCCTGAGCCTGGGGTATTCGGTCGGACTGCTCTGGCTCCTGCTCGCGGCCCTCGCCCTGCTTCTCATCCAGGTGCGCAACTGGTTCGGACTCTGGTCCGTGCTCGCGACGGCCACGGTGATCTTCGCGGTCACCTGGTTCGGTTCCGCGTTCGTGCAGAGCGTCTTCGCCCTGCTCGTGACGGCATTCCTTCTTCTCGGCGCCGTACGCACGGTGCTCGAGCTTCAGGGATCACGCTCCCGCCGCCGCGGCACAGCCTCGGATGCCGACCAGCTCGCCCGCCTCACGCACATCCCCGGCCTGCTCTGGGTGGGTGTCTTCCTGATCATCGCGATCGCGTGTGCTGTGCTCGGCGCCGGCCTCCTCGGATCGGGCGGCTGAGCCGAGATCCCCGTCGCGACGGGGGTCGACCAGAGGCCGGCGCGAGCGTGGAGAATCCTCCTTGCACTCTGAGTGTCCGCTGTGCCATGCTCGACCCAAGCCAGACAAGAACTACAGTTCCCGACGACTGACCCAGCGAACCCTCCGGCGCATCAGTGCGACAGAGGGCACCTTCTTGTCCAGCATCGATCTCTCGGCGCAGCGCACACGACGCCCCCTGCTGCCGTTCGTGCTTTCTGCTGCCGCACGTCACCCGAGCAGCCGCCACCCGGACGATCACCCGACCGACCTCCGGTTCCTTCAGCTGTCTGGGTTCCCCATACCCATCTGCCGCCTGCCCGTCCGGGTTCCGGCGCCCACAGAAAGGCCGTCACCATGACGACTCCCGTAGCCTCCGCAGTCAACCCCGGCAAGACCCTCGGTATTGTCGGTCTCATCCTCTCCCTCGTCTCGCTGCAGCCCTTCGGGCTCATTGTCAGCATCGTCGGCTTCGTCAAGTCGAAGAAGGCAGGACTCGGCAACGGCTTCGCCCTCGCCGGAATCATCATCAGTGTCGTCGGCATCATCGTCGTCGGGATCGTGATCGCGGTCGCAGTCAGCGCGGGCGTCAACCTTGCGGCATTCTGCACGGAGCACGGCGCAGGCGTCTTCGACAACAACGGAGTCACCGTCACCTGCGGGGCATAGTCCCCCGGCTTCCCGAACGCCCGACAGGGCCCCCTCGACCGTTACCGGCGAGGGGGTCCTGTTGTCAATGGGCTCCCCGCTCGGCCGCCGGACCGCCAGTGATACGGGTCAGCCCGTTCCGAAACGGGTCGTGACGCCCGGCGAATACAGCACCGAATCCGGTACGCGCCCGCTGAGCGCCGGGAAGCCGGCCTCGGCCAGCAGAGTGTCGTCCAGGTGCACGAGCTCGGCCTGGACGAGCTCCCAGGGCTCGTGGTGGTTACGGAGGTAGACCGTGCGCCCCCTGGCACGGGTGAAAAGCGCCCAGCGCGCCGTGAGGAAGTCCGCGAGCGGTTCACCGGTCACCGGTTCCATCCCCGGCCGGACGACGATATCGGTCCTGGCCCGGCCTGCGAAGTGCCGCAGGGAGGAATAGCGGTACTCGCCCGCCACGACGGCCAGCCGCGTCCGCGACCACATGTACGGAAGTGCGAACGCGGCACGGGCAGCGAGCACCGCCGCGAGCCGCGACGCCTCGAGGGAGACGAAGACGACTCCGCGTCGCCCCTCGGCGTCGACGGCGTAGAGCCGGACATTCACCTCCACGAAATTCCCGAAGTACGGAATGGGTGGGCTGCCCCAGATCGTGGCCCGATCCAGGACGAACGGGATGAGGCCCACCCAGCTGGTGCCGTCGAATTCGTCGGGAACCAGGCCCGCGGGCAGGAGCGGTGCGACCTCGGCGGCCGGCACGCGCCAATGCACGAAGCAGAGGTGCGACCAGCGCTGGCTCGCAACAGCCCGGCCGGCGAGGGGCGGCGCAATCGACGAGGCCGGGTGACTGCTCGGCATGGTCCTAGTTCCAGCCGTAACGGCCGCGCAGGACCGTCGCGATGCGCCCGTAGCGCGCGGCATCGACCCTGGCGGCCTCACGACGCATGCCGCCCGGGTTCACGATGAAGACCCGGTCCACGTTGACCCAGCTGGGACGGCCGCTCCTGTCCCAGTCGCCGACGCCGAGCGCCACATAGTCGGGGTGCCCGGTTCGGTCCTTGCTCGTCAACTGGACGGCCAGGACGGCCCCTTTGCCCGCCTCGGCCACGATCACGACCGGGCGGTCCTTGCCGCGCCCGTCACGTTCCTCGAAGGGAACCCAGGTCCAGACGATTTCTCCAGGGTCCGGACTCGCATTCCGGGTCGGCCGGTAGGCGAGCCGTACATCACGAAGACTCCGCGGGTCGACTTCGACGGTCGCGCCCGCTCCGGTTCGACCAGGGCTCGGAACCGTCGACCGGTCACTGCGAGGCCTCGTCGGCGCGAAGAGTCGCCGCAGGGCACTGAAGAAACCGCGGATGGCTGACACAGCCACACTGTATCGCACCCGATCCGTCAGGCGCTGACGGGCGACTGCTGGGTCGACGGTCAGCATCCGCTCGTGCACAGGCACCGGATCGGACGCAAGAAGGGGCGCATCCGCGTGCCGCGGATGCGCCCCTTCTTGTTTCGGCTGGCTCTGGTTTCAGCTGCCCGTGCAGAGAAAGTGCCGGTTAGACGGCGTCGAGCGCGTAGCCCTCTTCGCCGTGCACGATGGTGTCGACGCCGGCTACTTCGTCTTCGTTCGTGATGCGGAAGCCGATCGTCTTCTGGATGATCCAGCCGATGGCGTATGCCATCACGAAGGAGTAGATGCCGATGCCGAATGCCGCGAGGGCCTGCACGCCGAGCTGGTTGAAGCTGCCCGTCTGGAGGAGGCCGACGTTGTTGCCGACGAGACCGACGTAGAGCGTTCCGATGATGCCGCCGACGAGGTGGATGCCCACGACGTCCAGGGAGTCGTCGAAGCCGAGCTTGAACTTCAGGTCGATCGCGACGGCACAGACGGCGCCCACGATGAGCCCGAGGAGGATGCCCCACATCGGGGTCAGGATGTTACACGCGGGGGTGATCGCGACGAGGCCTGCGACGGCGCCCGATGCTGCACCGATCATGGTCGGCTTGCCGTCCTTGATCTTCTCAACGATCAGCCAGCCGATGATACCGGCGGCGGGTGCTGCGAGGGTGTTGATCCAGGCGAGGGCGGCGATACCGTCGACGGCGGCTTCGGAGCCGGCGTTGAAGCCGAACCAGCCGAACCAGAGCAGTGCGGCGCCGAGGAGGGTCAGCGGCACGTTGTGCGGCTTGGAGATGCCCTTCTTGAAGCCGACGCGCTTGCCGAGGACCAGGGCGAGGGCGAGGCCGGCCGCACCGGCGTTGATGTGCACCGCGGTGCCGCCGGCGAAGTCGTTGACCTTGAGGAGGAAGGGAGCCCAGCCGTCCGTGAGGTTGAACACCCAGTACGCGACCGGGAAGTAGACCAGGGTGGCCCAGACGCCGGCGAAGATCATCCACGCGCCGAACTTGGCCCGGTCGGCGATCGCTCCGGAGATGAGGGCGACGGTGATGATCGCGAAGGTGGCCTGGAAGCCGGCGAACGCGAGGGCGCCCAGGTCGGGTCCGCCGTCCTTGCCGCTCGTCAGGAGTGCGTTGAGGCCGATCAGCTCGGACGGGTTTCCGAGCCAGCCGCCGATGAGCGGCGGTCCGAAGGACAGGCCGTAACCGTAGAGGACCCACAGCACGCCGATCAGGCCCATGGCGCCGAAGCTCATCATCATCATGGAGATGACGCTCTTCGCCTTGACCATGCCGCCGTAGAAGAAGGCCACGCCCGGAGTCATCAGGAGGACGAGGGCTGCCGCGACGAGGAGCCACAGGGAATTGATGTTTGTGGTAAGTGCATCAGTCGTATCGTCCAGCAGGACCGACAGTTCAACCATGGATATGGTTACCTCTCTCTAACTAACAGGGATGACCGCCGACGTGCACAGGGTGAGCGTGAAGCGTGTATCGGCAGGTACAGAGACAGTGTGGAGTGCACACGTTTCCGCACACGCTCAGGGATGTTTCGACCGCGTTACGCGATTGTTGACCGTGTTAACATCGTGTTTCCTGACGCCCGGTATCTCCCGACTCCGCGTTTCCCGGCTTGACTCAGCCGCCGATTCGACAGGGCCGTTCCGGCAAACAGGCACGTCAGAGCCGCATTCGGCCGCGACGGATCCCGGTTTCAGTCGTGCGGAGGGAGCTCGCCCGTTGTCAGTGCCACCATCCGCGACTGGGAGCGCTGGTACTTCTTCCGGTAGCCGCCCGCGAGCATCTCATCGTCGAAGACCTCCGCGAGGGGCAACCCGCTCGCGACGATCGGTATTTCGGCGTCGTAGACGCGATCGATGAAGGCGACCAGCCGCAGGGCATCCGTCTGGTCGGTCAACAGGTAGCTGTCGGTCAGGGCGATGACCTCGACCCCGGCGATCAGTTTGATGTACTTCGACGGATGCACGGTGCTGAGATGCCGGATCAGGGAACCGAAGTCGTCTTCCGTCACGTTCGCTCCCCTGGCCACGAGCGCCGCGACGAGCCGGTCGAGTTCGGGTCCCTCGACGGCGACGGAGTGGCCTTCGATGTCGCGCCTGCGGTAGTCGAGCCCGTCGATGCGGAGGATTTCGAAGTTCGCGGACATGGCGCGGATCTCGCGAAGGAAGTCGATGGCCGCGAACCGGCCCTCACCGAGTGAATTCGGCGGCGTATTGGAGGTCGCGGCGACCCGGGTGCCCGAGGCCACGAGCTCGCCGAGCAACCGCGTCATCAACATGGTGTCGCCCGGGTCGTCGAGTTCGAACTCGTCGATGCAGATGAGCTTCGCCCCGGAGAGCTGCCGGACCGCCGCAGCATAACCGAGCGCCCCGACGAGGGCGGTGTATTCGATGAAGGTGCCGAAGTACTTGGGGCCCGGCGCGGAGTGCCACAGCGCGGCGAGCAAGTGGGTCTTCCCGACGCCGAACCCACCGTCGAGGTAGATCCCCGGGAGTTGCGCTGGAGCCTTCCGGGTACGTGAGAAGAATCCGCCGGGGCGCTGCGGTCGCCAGGCCTCGGCGAAGGCCGTGAGCCGGTCGACGGCCTCGAGCTGGGAAGGGAAGTTCACATCGGGCCGGTAGGACTCGAATGAGGCGTGCTCGAACTGGGGAGGCGGCACGAGTTCGGCGACGATTTCGGCCCCCGTGATCTCGGGAGAGCGTTCCGCGAGCCGATGCAGCCGACTGGGAGCCCGGGGCGCCTCTGGAACCATCGTGGAATACCCGTGTTTCTGTCTCGGTTGGCCATATGGGCTGCTTTTCGGACATTCGTGTTGAAGTATTTCACCACGAATGCGCGACCAGGCCGGACCGCGTACATTCGAAGCGCGGGCCGGAAGACCAGCCTAAACCGCGTTCAAATGATCCCGGGGCACCGCCCGGCCCCACTGGAGGTTCCCATGCCCGTCGATCTCGATCCGGATGCCAAGTTCGCCGCGTACGCTCATCCCGAACGGCTCGTCAGCACGGCCTGGCTGCGCGAACACCAGGGTGATGCCGGACTCACTGTCCTCGAGTCCGACGAGGACGTGCTCCTCTATGAGAGCGGCCACATCCCCGGCGCCGTCAAGATCGACTGGCACACCGAGCTCAACGACGCGGTCCAGCGGGACTTCGTCGACAGCGCTGCCTTCGCGGCCGTCCTGGGTTCGAAGGGCATCGCGCGCGATTCCACCGTCGTGATCTACGGCGACAAGAACAACTGGTGGGCCGCGTACGCGCTCTGGGTGTTCAGCCTCTTCGGCCACCCCGACGTGCGCCTGCTCGACGGCGGCAGGGACAAGTGGATCGCCGAGGGCGGAGCCCTGACCCGCGAGGCCACGGAGGTGGCTGCCGCGGAGTACCCCCTCGTCCCCCGCAACGACGCGCCGATCCGCGCCTTCAAGGACGACGTGCTCGCACACTTCGGCCGCCCGCTCATCGACGTCCGCTCCCCCGAGGAGTACACCGGGGAGCGCACCACGATGCCCGCATACCCGGAGGAAGGCGCCCTGCGCGGCGGCCACATCCCCTCTGCGGCCTCCGTGCCGTGGGCGCGCGCCGCGGCACCGGATGCGACCTTCAAGTCCCGCGCGGAACTCGAGGCGATCTACCGCGGCGAGGCGGGGCTCCGCGAGAACGATGCCGTGATCGCGTACTGCCGGATCGGCGAGCGGTCGAGCCACACCTGGTTCGTGCTCACCCACCTGCTCGGATTCGAGGACGTGCGCAACTACGACGGTTCCTGGACGGAATGGGGCAACGCCGTGCGGGTCCCGATCGTCACGGGAGCGGCCGCCGGTACGGCCCCCGAACCCCGCTGAACCAGGACAGGATCTGATTGATGACCACCACCGAACTGCCCGCGAAACTGGCCGAGATCCAGGAAGACTTCCTCGAGCTGGAACAGAAGGACCGCTTACTCCTTCTGCTCGAGTTCGCCGATGAACTCCCCGAGCTTCCGAGCCGGTACCAGGAGCATCCCGACCTGCTCGAACGCGTCGTCGAGTGCCAGTCACCCGTGTTCATCTTCGTCGATGTCGACGACCGGGACGCGGTGCACCTGCACGCGACGGCGCCCAGGGAGTCCCCGACGACCCGGGGATTCGCGTCCATCCTCGCGCAGGGCCTCGACGGCCTGTCCGTCGCCGAGGTGCTCGCCGTGCCGGACGACTACCCGCAGACCATCGGACTCACGCAGGCGGTCTCGCCGCTCCGCATCCGTGGCATGTCCGCGATGCTCGCCCGCACCAAGCGCAAGCTGCGCGAGCGCCCCTGAGACCGCTATCCGGCCGGGTGGAGCGGATCATCAGGCCCGGTCGGTTCCGCCGGGGATTCGAGTTCGCCGAGCCAGGTCCCGATCGCCGCGTTCCATCCTTCCCTGTCATAGTTCCAGAGTTTGGTGTGCCGCGCGACGGTGAACGGTAGAAAGGTCACGATGTCGGGCCGGCGAACCGCGAGGGCGCGCGACGGGCTCGAGGGCACGTAGCCGTCGTCATCGCTGTGCATCAGGAGCACGGGGAGCTCGAGGTCGTCGGCGCGGGTCACGAAGTCGAGCCTGCGGAAGTCGATCGGACTCGCCTGGCCGGTGAGGCGGCCGCCCCACCGCCGGCCGAGGACCTGCATGGCCCCCGTGGCAACGAGGCCAGGCAGGCGAAGCGTGCTGCCCTGGAACGCGACGACGTCTGCCCAGTCGATCACAGGCGAATCGAGCACGATGCCGGAGAGCAGGTGCGGGTAGCCCGTACGCGTCGCGGTTTGCAGCACGATCGCGCCGCCCATCGACCACCCCATCAGCACGATGCTCGTCGCGCCGCGAGCCGCCGCGAAACCGATCGCCGCATCGATATCGCGCCATTCGGTATCCCCGAGTCCGTACCGGCCGTCGTCGCTTCCCGGCGCGTCGCCGTCGTTGCGATACGAGACCAGGAGGCAGCTGTAGCCCCTGTCGTGGAACACAGGGACGGCCCGCAGGGTCTCCTGCCGTCGCACACCCCGCCCGTGCACCTGGATCACCCAGCGACCGTCCGGCCGCTCGGCGGGGACCAGCCAGGCCGGGGCCTCGCCGACCTCCGTCTGCACCTGCACCTGCTCGAACGGGAGGCCGAGATCCCAGGGACCCAGATAGGAATACCCGCCGAGGCGGCCTCTGCGGGCCTCGCTCAGGTCCCCGTAGTCGATTCGGGCTATCCGGCGGATGACCGCCGTCTTCGTCACGCGGAGGACCTCGCCGAGCTGGGCGTGCCCGGACTCACGCTCGAACCAGAAGCTGTAGTCACCGGGCAACACGGAATCCGGCGTCACCGCGAGCGTGATCGTCGCGGCCTCGAGATCGACGCCGAGAACGTCGGTGTCGTCGGCGCGTGCGTCGGACGGCGTCACGATACGACGCGCCATCACGGCGGCCAGCACGCTCACTCCCGCCACCACGACCGCGGCCGCGCCGGCAACTACGAGAGCCGTGACCGCGACGACCAGTCCGCCCGGCGTCCCTGACCTCGATTTTTCCCGCACGCGTACCTCCGGCTGCCCGGCGTGCCTCACCGACCCGCCCGGAAAAAACTCTAGTCTGCAGACGTGCCCGAAACACAAGAACCACTCCCCCCGGAGTTCGCCGCTGCGCTCGCGGCCATCCGCAGAGCGCACACCCGCACCGACCTGGTGCTCAGCGAAATCCCGGCCCCCGGGAAGCTCGCCCCGCACGCCGTTGCCCTCTCCGCGGATGTCGCCCCGTCACGCCACGGAGGCAACTCCGATCTCGGGACCGGCCGTTTCATCCTCCTCTATGACCCTGAGGAGCCGGAGGCCTGGGGCGGAGCATTCCGGGTGGTCTGCTTCGCGCAGGCTCCCCTCGAGACGGAGATCGGTGTCGACCCTTTCCTCGCCGAAGTGGCCTGGGCCTGGCTGATCGATGCCCTCGACTCCCACGGAGCCCGCTATACCGCGGCATCCGGAACCGCGACTAAGATTATTTCGTCGGGCTTCGGCGAACTTGCGAAGCAAGGCGACGGTGCGCAGATAGAGCTGCGTGCTTCGTGGACACCTGTGGACCACAATCTCACCGCTCACGTCGAAGGCTGGGGCGAATTGATCTGCATGCTCGCAGGTCTTCCCCCGATTGGCGAAGGAGTCAGCATGTTGTCCGCACGCCGAACTGGTCGTGGTTGATCACCGCGTGATCGATACGCGGGACGCCTATCTGGCGGCCACCGCTGCCCTCAGCGAGGGAACGGGACCGATCGGCATCGACGCCGAACGGGCATCGGGTTTCACATACTCCCAGCGCGCGTACCTGATCCAGATGTACCGGCGCGGCGCGGGCACCTTCCTGTTCGATCCGCCGGCGATCGGGGACTTCTCCGAGCTCAACGCGGCGATCGCGGGAGATGAATGGATCTTCCACGCCGCCAGTCAGGACCTCGCGTGCCTGAGGGAGGTCGGCCTCGACCCGCACATCATCTTCGACACCGAACTGGCCGCACGCCTTCTCGGCTTACCGCGGGTCGGCCTCGGCACGGTCGTCGAGGAACTCCTCGGCATCCATCTCGCCAAGGAGCATTCCGCGGCGAACTGGTCGACCAGGCCGCTCCCGGAGAGCTGGCTCGTCTACGGCGCCCTCGACGTCGAGCTCCTCCCCGACCTGCGCGACCGTATGGTCGAGATGCTCGCCGCCGACGAGAAGACCCAGATCGCCGCCCAGGAATTCCAGGCGACGCTCGACCACGAGCCCAAGCCGATCAGCGCAGAGCCCTGGCGCAGGCTGTCCGGGGTGCATTCGATTCGTTCCCAGCGCAACCTCGCCGTCGCGAGATCCCTCTGGCTTGCCCGCGACGACCTCGCCAGGCACCTCGACGTGTCGCCGGGGCGCCTCGTCCCCGACGCGTCGCTCGTCGCCGCTGCACGGGTGTTGCCGGCCAGCAGGCAGGCGCTCGCCGATCTCCGCGAGTTCAGCGGCCGCGCGAGCCGCAGCGAACTCGACAGGTGGTGGACTGCGATCCAGGACGGCATCCGCGCGACGGACCTCCCCTCCCTGCGCGGAATCGGTGACGCCCTTCCCCCGCCGCGGGCGTGGTCTGACCGGAATCCAGAGGCCGACCTGCGGTACAAGGCAGCGCGGCTTGCTCTCGGCCAGATCTCCGAGTCCTTCGCGATCCCGATCGAGAACCTCGTCACTCCGGACTTCGTGCGCCGGATCGCCTGGACGCCACCGGAGCCGATCGAAGTGGAATCCATCAGCGAGGCGCTCGCCGCCCTCGGTGCCCGTGACTGGCAAATTGAACTCACTGCACAACAGATCACGGCTGCCTTTGTCGAAGCCAACCAAAACATCGCCGTAACCGTCGAGGTCGATTCGTAGGATCCGTCCAAGGATTCGACCCGTCAATCGTGCCACCCTAGGATCAACCGACACCTGATCTGATTGATGGAGGCACCGTGGCCGAAAGAGCAGAAGTCGTGTTTGTGGATGGGGTTCGTACCCCGTTCGGACGCGCCGGCGAAAAGGGCATGTACTGGAACACCCGGGCGGATGATCTCGTGGTGAAGGCCATGATCGGCCTGCTGGAACGGAACCCGAAGGTTCCGGGGGAACGTATCGACGAGGTTGCGATCGCCGCGACGACGCAGTCGGGAGACCAGGGACTCACCCTCGGTCGCACCGCGGCGCTGCTGGCCGGGCTGCCGAAATCGGTGCCCGGATACGCGATCGACCGGATGTGCGCCGGTGCGATGACCGCCGTGACCACGGTCGGCGCCGCGATCGGCTTCGGGGCATACGACCTCGCCATCGCCGGCGGCGTCGAGCACATGGGCCGGCACCCGATGGGCTCCGGCGTCGACCCGAACCCGCGGTTCCTCTCCGAGCGGCTCGTCAGCGAAGACGCCCTGAACATGGGCTCGACCGCAGAGCGCATCCACGACCGCTTTCCCGAGTACACCAAGGACCGGTCGGACCGGTACGCGCTGCGCAGCCAGCAGAAGGTCGCAGCGGCGTACGCGGCAGGCAAGATCCAGCCGGACCTGGTCTCCGTCGCCATTCGCAGCGAACAGGGCTGGGGGCTCGCGACCCGCGACGAAGCGCCGCGCCCCGAGACGACCCTCGAAGGCCTCGCCACGCTGAAGACCCCGTTCCGGCCCTTCGGCCGGATCACGGCAGGCAACGCGTCCGGGCTCAACGACGGCGCGAGCGCCTGCCTGCTCGCGAGCGGCGCCGCCGCCAAGGAACTCGGCCTCAGCGTCAAGATGAAGCTCGTGAGCTTCGCCTTCGCGGGTGTCGAGCCTGAGGTCATGGGCCTCGGCCCGGTACCGTCCACCGAGAAGGCCCTCCGCAAGGCCGGCCTCGGCATCACCGACATCGGACTCTTCGAGCTCAACGAGGCCTTCGCGGTCCAGGTCATCTCCTTCCTCGATCACTTCGGCATCGACGACGACGACCCCCGCGTCAACGAGTACGGCGGTGCGATCGCGATCGGCCACCCGCTCGCCTCCTCTGGCGTGCGCCTGATGAACCAGCTCGCGCACCAGTTCGCCGAACACCCCGAGGTCCGTTACGGCCTGACCGCCATGTGCATCGGCCTCGGGCAGGGCGGCACCGTCATCTGGGAAAACCCGCACTTCAATCGGAAGGCAAAGTAAGCGATGACCGACTACACCGCACTCGATTTCTCCGAACTCGTCGCCCTCTCCGGTGACGAGGTCGTCACGCATTCCTTCGTGCGCGACATTCCCCTGTCCGGGGCGCGCACGCTCGCCCTGGTCACCCTGGACAACGGCAGGGACCACACCCGTCCGAACACCCTCGGTCCGGTCACCCTTCTCGAGTTCGCCGCCACCCTCGACGCCCTCGCCGAGCGGGCGGCACGCGGTGAGATCCACGGCGTCGCCGTCACAGGCAAGCCGTTCATCCTCGCCGCAGGCGCCGACCTCGGCAAGGTCAGCGAGATTCCCTCGCTCGCGACGGGCAAGCTGCTCGGCCAGCTCGGCCACCACGCCCTCGGGAAGCTCTCCACGCTCGGTGTGCCCTCGTTCGTCTTCATCAACGGGCTCGCACTCGGGGGCGGTCTCGAGATCGCCCTCAACGCCGACTACCGCACGGTCGACGCATCCGTCGCCGCCGTCGCCCTCCCCGAAGTGTCCCTCGGGTTGATTCCCGGCTGGGGCGGCTCCTACCTGCTGCCGAACCTGATCGGCATCGAGAACGCCCTCACCGTGATCATCTCGAACCCGCTCAAGAACCGGGTCCTCAAGGCCACCGACACCGTCGAGCTCGGCATCGCCGATGTGCTCTTCGGGTCCGCGGCATTCCTCGAGCATTCCATCGCCTGGGCGGACGGCGTGATCGCCGGCACGACGACGGTCACCCGGCCGAACAAGCCGGGAAAGATCGAGCGCCTCGTGAAGTGGGACGCCGCGATCGGAATCGCCAGGCGGATGCTCGAAAGCAGGATCGGGACTGTCGCGCTCTCCCCGTATATCGCACTCGACCTGCTCAAGGCCGCCAAGAGCGGCACACGCGAGGAGGGCTTCGAGCGCGAGGACGATTCCCTCGCCGCGCTCATCGCCGGCGACCAGCTCCAGGCCAGCATCTATGCGTTCAACCTCGTGCAGAAGCGCGCCAAGCGCCCGGCCGGTTCTCCGGACAAGAAGCTCGCGCGCCCGATCACGAAGGTCGGCGTCATCGGTGCCGGCCTGATGGCGAGCCAGTTCGCCCTGTTGTTCGTTCGCCGCCTGCAGGTGCCCGTCGTCATCACGGACCTCGACCAGGCCCGCGTCGACAAGGGCGTCGCGTACATCCACGGCGAGATCGCGACGCTGCAGTCCAAGGGCCGCATCACAGCGGACGAGGGCAACCGGCTCAGGGCTCTCGTGACGGGCACGACGGACAAGGCGAGCTTCTCCGACGCCGACTGGGTGATCGAGGCCGTGTTCGAGGAACTCGGCGTCAAGCAGGATGTCTTCGCCGAGATCGAGAAGTACGTGTCGCCGGAGGCGATCCTCGCGACGAACACCTCGTCTCTCTCCGTCGAGCAGATCGGTGCGAAGCTCGCCCACCCGGAGCGCCTGGTCGGCTTCCACTTCTTCAATCCGGTCGCTGTGATGCCGCTCATCGAGGTCGTGAACACCCCGCAGACGAACGAGACGACCCTCTCGACCGCGATGGTGATCGCGGGCAAGCTGAGGAAGAACGCCGTGATCACGCGTGACACCCCCGGCTTCGTGGTCAACCGCATCCTCGCGAAGCTCCTCGGTGAGGCCATGCACGCTGTCGACACCGGCACCCCGTTCGAGGTCGTCGACGGCGCGATCGCGCCGTTCGGACTCCCGATGACGCCGTTCGAGCTCCTCGAACTCGTCGGGCTCAAGGTCGGAGCGCACGTCCTCGACACGCACCATGCCGCGTTCCCCGACCGGTTCTTCGAGAGCGACAACCTGCACCGGCTCGCCGAGCACGGCAAGATCCTCGAGCGCGATGCCAAGGGAAAGGTCACGGGCTTCGACAAGACCGCGAAGAAGATCGTCGCCGGCGGCACGACGCCGATGACGGGCGAGGAGATCCTGCGACGCATCGAGGACGGACTCGCCGACGAGATCAAGCGGATGCTCGACGACGACGTCGTGCACGCGGCGGAGGACATCGACCTGTGCGTGATCCTCGGGGCTGGCTGGCCGTTCCAGATGGGCGGGGCCACCCCGTACCTCGACAGGGTCGGCGCGAGCGAGCGCGTCTTCGGCGGCACGTTCCACACGCCGATGATCCGCGGAGTCTCGTCGGAGGTTCCCGTAGCCCTCTAGCGTCCGCTGCCCGCCTGAGTTGCGCAAAAAACACCCTCGTCGAGTCGGCGAGGGTGTTTTTTGTGTGGCTCAGGCGGGGAGGCGCCCTGGTTACCTGTTGACCCCTGACATGTCGGCGTAGCGGTCGCCCGCGGGGGCGTCGAGCGCGCCGAGGGTGGCGAGCTGCGCTTCCGTGAGGATGAGGTCACCGGCGGCGACGTTCTCCTCGACCCTGGCGACCCGCTTGGTCCCGGGGATCGGGGCGATGTCGTCGCCCTGGGCCAGCAGCCAGGCGAGCGCCACCTGGGCGGGGGTCGCGTCGAGTTCCGCAGCGACGGCATCCACCTGTTCGACGATGCGGATGTTGGCGGCCAGGTTCTCGCCCTCGAACCGAGGGTTCGAGCGGCGGAAATCGCTCGCGTCAAGCTGGTCGAGCGAGCGGATGGTCCCGGTCAGGAAGCCGCGACCGAGCGGCGAGTATGGCACGAAGCCGATGCCGAGCTCGCGCAGGAGTGGGAGAAGCTCCTTCTCCGGGTCACGGCTCCACAGCGAGTATTCGGTCTGCAGCGCCGTCACGGGGTGTACGGCGTGCGCGCGGCGAATCGTGTCCGGTGCGGCCTCCGAGAGCCCGTAGTGGCCGATGACGCCCTCCTCGATGAGTTCGGCGAGGGCGCCGACGGTCTCCTCGACCGGGACGCCCGGGTCCATCCGGTGCTGGTAGTACAGGTCGATGTGGTCGGTTCCGAGTCGGGACAGGGAGCCATGCACCGAGAGGCGCACGTTCTCGGGGCTGCCGTCGAGGCCCCTGCTTCCGTCGCCGCGGTGCAGGATGGTGCCGAACTTGGTCGCGACGACGACCTCGTCGCGCCGGTCGGCAAGTGCTCTTCCGAGGAGTTCTTCGTTGAGGTACGGTCCGTAGATCTCCGCGGTGTCGAAGAGCGTGACGCCGAGGTCGATCGCGCGGTGGATGGTGCGAACGGACTCCGCTTCATCCGTTCCGGCACCGGAGTAGAACGCGGACATGCCCATGCAGCCGAGTCCGAGCCGGGAGACGATGAGGCCGGTGCTGCCGAGAGTGATGTTCTTCATGCTGGGGAGAGCCTTTCCGATTCTGAGTGGAGGGAGGTCGTCGCCGACCTCGGGGATCGAGACCGTGCTGGGCGGGGTGGGTATGCTGCAACCCTAAAACCTCGAGGGCGGTTCAGGGATGACGGATGCCGACGCCGGCGAGGAGGGAACGGTACCCCTCCCGATAACTCGGGTAGGCGAAGCGGAACCCGCTCGCGAGCAGGAGGGCGTTACGACAGCGCTTGTCGCCGCCGCGAGGTCCGGGCGACGCCCGGCCCGCTGACCCGACGGGACTCGCGGGGCTGTCGGCCGATTCCCCCACCACTGTCGACGCGCGGCTCGCGAGTCCGACCGGATCGGGAACGCCGAGTTCGGCGGCGAGGAAGGCGAGGACGTCACCGCGCCGCGCGGGAAGGCTGTCCGCGCCGAGGTAGAGCGGCGCGGGCTCCGCGTCGCCGGTCACGAGGTGCACGATGGCCGCTGCCGCGTCGTCCCGATGGATGCGGTTGGTGTGGCTGGAC
>NZ_JASJVF010000028.1:0-23581 GCF_035019805.1 Cryobacterium sp. 10I1 | reverse complement strand
CTCGGGGAGGACCTCGGGGAGGACCTCGTCGAGGACATTCCGCACTCCACTCCGACAGTGGCCGTCGAGCCGCCGGCCGCGAACAGGAGTCCGAGGGCCGACGGGCCGCCCGCGATCAGCAGGAGGCTGCCGAGGATGAGGAGTACAGAACAGGACATCGCGGCCATGGCGCCGCCGCCGAGGGAGTTGCCCTCGAAGCACAGCACGCGCTGGCCGACGGATGCCGCGATCGTGCGGGCCATCCCGGTCGCCGCCGCCGTTGCGGTCACGGCGACGGAAGCGGAGAGCGCGACGGCCTGCGCGAGTGTGCCGGAGAGGACGGTCCCGGAGACGACGGTGCCGGAGAAGGCGCTGGATGCCGACCCGGAGGTGGTCGCGGAGGTGGACATCGCCATCGGGCTGACCGCTGCGGGCACGTTCACGTCCTGGCCGTCGGCGCCGGCGTGGGCGAAGAGCACGCAGGCGAGGACCGCGATGAGGGCGAGGGCCGCGAGGATCGCGGTACGGAGACCAGCGGTGCGGGGAGCACCGTGAGGGTGCAACGAGGCGGAGAAGCCTGCCAGCCTCATCTCGTCTCCCACTGCCGGCATCCGGTCGAAGCGGATGCGATGAATCGCTCCGTCCGAAGCGACACACGCATACCGTACCGGAATCCGGGGTGAATAACCTGACAAACGTGGCCCGCACGCACAAACGACCCCCGGCTGAGCGGGGGTCGTTTGCGTGGAGACGTAGCGCGGTCGGCGCAAGCCCGTTAGGGCCTGGCCTTCTGGGCCACCGCGGCGACCGGGTGCACGGACGACTGTCCGGGGGCGGGAGCTCCGAGGCTCGACGATCCGGGACGCGGGGTCAGGCCGAGGCGTCGCACGATCTCCGCGGCTTCCGCGGCGGGTGCACGCCCCGCATCGATCGTGATGGCGCGTTCGTCGTCGCCGGGCGCCTCGAGGGTCGCGACCTGGGAGTCGAGAAGCGACACCGGCATGTAGTGGTCCTGCCGGGTGGCGAGGCGTCGCAGGATCAGCTCCGTCGGCAGGGTCAGGTGCACGAAGATCACGTTGTGCTCGCGAAGCACGTCGCGGTACTTGCGCTTGAGCGCGGAGCACGTGATGATCCCGGGCACGCCGGCCATGGTGTGCTCGATGATCCAGGAGGAGATCGTCTCGAGCCAGGGCGCCCGGTCGTCGTCGTCGAGCGGATGCCCCGCCGACATCTTGTCGATGTTCTCCTGCGGGTGCAGGTCGTCGCCCTCCTCCAGGTCCCAGCCGAGCTGGCCGGCGAGGAGCCCGGCGACCGTGGACTTTCCGGAGCCGGAGACGCCCATGATGACAAGAACGGGCTGCTGGTTCTCGAAGAGCTGTTCGGTGTCGCTCATGCTAGATCACGATGTTCAGGAGGAGCACGCCGGCGAGGCCCGTCACGGAGATGAGGCACTCCATGATCGTCCAGGTCTTCAGGGTCTGCCCGACGGTGGTGCCGAGGTATTCCTTCACGAGCCAGAATCCGGCGTCGTTGACGTGCGAGAGGAACAGTGAACCGGCGCCGATGGCGAGAACCATCAGCGAGACATCCGTTGCGCCGAGGGTCGCCGCGACCGGGGCGAGGATGCCGGCTGCGGTCACGGTTGCAACCGTGGCAGAACCCGTAGCGACGCGGATGAGCGCGGCGACGAACCAGGCCAGGAGAAGAATCGAGACGCTGCTGCCTGCGACGGCGTTCGCGATGACGGTTCCGATCCCGGTGTCGATCAGGACCTGCTTGAAGCCGCCGCCCGCGCCGACGATGAGCAGGATGCCGGCGATCGGGGGCAGGGAGTTCGAGAGCGATGTGGAGACTGCTGCACGGGTCATGCCGCCGCCACGGGCGAAGAAGATCATCGCGTAGATCACGGCGAGGCCAAGGGCGATCATCGGGGTGCCGAGGAAGTCGAGCGCGGCGTTCAGCGGCGCGGTCGACCCGGGCGCGAGGGCATCGGCGATCGAACGGGCGAGCATCAGCACGACGGGCAACAGGATGCCGCACAGGGTCACGAAGAAGCTCGGGCGCTTGGTGTGGGTCACTTCACCGGTGTCGGCTGTGGTGAGGAACAGTGCGGGTACGGGCACGTCGACCCAGCGGGCCGCGAACTTGCTGAAGACCGGGCCGGCGATGATGACGGTCGGGATGGCGATGAGCACGCCGATCGCGAGGGTCAGGCCGAGGTTGGCACCCAGGGTCGTCACGGCGACGAGGGGCCCGGGGTGCGGCGGCACGAGGCCGTGCATGACCGAGAGGCCTGCGAGGGCCGGGATCGCGATACGGATCAGGGAGAGGCCGCTGCGGCGGGCGACGAGGATGATCACGGGGATCAGCAGCACGAGGCCGACCTCGAAGAACATCGGCAGGCCGATCAGGCCGCCGATGAGCGCCATCACCCAGGGCAGGGTGCGAGTCGTCGACCGGCTCACGAGGGAGTCGACGATCCGGTCGGCTCCGCCGGAGTCGGCGAGCAGCTTTCCGAACATGGCGCCGAAGCCGACGAGGATGCCGACGCTCGCCATCGTCCCGCCGAAGCCGGTGCTGAAGCTCGTCACGGCGGCGCTCGGGGCGAGTCCCGCGCCGACGCCGACGCCGACGGCGCCGATCGCGAGGGCGAGGAACGGGTGCACGCGCAACCAGGTGATGAGGGTGATGATGACGGCGATGCCGACGACGGCCGCGATGATCAGCTGGGCGTCACCGCTGGCCGGTTTGATCGGGTCGGCCGCGTGTACGACCAACTGGACCGCCGACTGTGTGGCCGTCTGAACCGCAAGGGCGAGATTCATCTCAGATTCCATTCCGAGGCCGCGTCCCTGCGACCCCATCGTCAAAAAATTAGCAATAGTCTGATAAATCAGATAATTGAGTGTTGCACAGGATGTGCGCGCGCGCCACCCCCCGAATCGCGTCGACGCCCGCGTGGTGGGTACGATCTCGGTGGGGCCCCCGAGGCCTCCCGGCTACGCCAATGGAAAGAAGTGCAGATGCAGAGCGGCACCGTCACGGATTCCCTGCGTGTGGGCGGCCTGCACGCACGGGTGGTGAATGCCGTCGGCCAGTCGATCGTGGATGCGCGCTACGCACCCGGCGACATCCTGAACCTCGACGAACTCAGTGAGACCTTCGCGGTCTCCCGGTCGGTCCTGCGTGAGGCGATGCGGGTACTGCAGTCACTGGGAATGATCGAGCCGCGGCAGCGTGTCGGAACCCAGGTACTGGCCCGAACCTCCTGGGAACTGATGAACCCGCAGATCATCGTCTGGCGTGGCCGCGGTCCCGAATACTTCACCCAGATGCGCGAGATGCTTGAAATGCGCCTCGGAATCGAGCCCGTTGCCGCACGGCTGAGTGCGCATGCCATGACGGACGAGCAACTCGCGGGGGTCAAGGCGGCCGCGAACGCAATGGTCATCGCCGACCGCGACGGTGACGGTCGCGGCTTCCTCGAGGCCGACATCGACTTCCACACCCTGATCCTGCGCGGCTCCGGAAATGCCGTGATGGGGCACTTCGCGAGCACCGTTGCCGCACTGCTCCGTACCCGCGAAGAGGAGAAACGGTTCACGATCACCTCGTACACGCCGCCGTCGGCGCACCGCCACCACGAGCTCGCGCACGCGCTCGCCGTGCGCGACGGGGAGGCCGCCTACCGCTGGTCGTTCGCCACGATCGAGGCGACACTCGCCGAGTTCATGGCGGAGTCTCCCCGTCAGGCCTGACGCAGCGGCTCCCCATCAGATTCCTGATCACCGAGAGTTTCCACAGACCTGAGCCATGCTCAGAGCATGTCGGTGGTGGGTCGTAACGTGGGGGCATGACCAACCTCCCGGAGTCGCCCGCTTCGCCCGATCGGCCGCATGGCGGTGCGTCTCCCAGTACGCCCGTCACCGTGCTGGTGCCGGATGCTGTCGCGGCCTTGGGAAGGTCATCAGCTGACTACGACGCGCTCAGCGACGAGCAGGTTCTTGCCGGGCAAGCGTTGATCGCGGATTCCCGGCGGGCGCTGGAGACGTGTGCCGCGTGGATGGCGGCGACCCTCGCCCGCCGTTCCCGGGCTGAACTCGGCGGGAACGGGCTCGCGGCCCGGCACGGGTTCCGGACCCCGGAAGACCTGCTGCAGAGCGTGTCTGGGTCAAGCAAGGGCGATGCTGTCAAGCTCCTCGGGGTGGGCCGGCTGCTGGCCGAGGCCGACGCCGCCGAGAAGGCCGCCCGCGAAGCCGCCGAGGCGCAGAAGTTACTCGACGGGACTCCGCCCCTCAACGAGGCCGCTCCAGACCTGCCGCCAGTCGACCCGCCGGTGCCTGCGGCCGCGGTTCCGCCGTGGCACGCGCCGATCGGCCGGGCGTTGCGAGAAGGCTGGCTCAGTGTTGAGAAGGCGGACTCGCTCCGGAAGGGCCTGGGCGATCTGGACCGGGCGATCACCGCGGAGAAACTCGCGACCGCCCTGGCCCGGCTCCTCACCGAAGCGCGCACGGTGAACGCTGACCAGCTGTTCAAGCGCGCCCGGCGGGTGCGGGACGTGCTCGATGAGGCCGGCATCGCCGCCCGCGAGAAGGCCGTCTACGACGACCGGTCGTTGCGGTTCTGGCGGCTCCACACAGGGCAGGTGCGCATGGTCGGGTTGTTCGCCGCCGAAGACGGCGAATACCTGATGAGTACCTACGACGCCATCACCAGTCCCCGCCGGGGCGGGGTCCGGTTCGTGGACAAGGAGCAGGCCGCCTGGGCGAAACGGGTGCAGGACGACCCGCGCACCACCGAACAGCTCACCGCGGACGCGTTCCTGGCCCTGATGAAACTCGGCGTGAAAGCCGACCCGAAACGCATCGCCGGAGGACGAAGCCCCGCGGTCCGCATGGTCACCATTCGTCCCACCGGCGCCACACCCACCGGTTTCGCGCCCACGGGAACCACACCCACCGATGCCGCGCCAACCGAGGCCCCGTCACCCACAGCCGACGCTGCGGCGAACCCCGAAACCGCGGCACCCGCGCTCCAACCCGGCGTCATCGAGGGAACCGCGGTCACGGTCTCCACCGAAACCCTCGAACGCAACCTCTACGACACCGGGATCCTCGACGTCACCTTCGACGGCCACGGCAGCGGTGTCGACCTCGGCCGCGAACAGCGCACGTTCAGCCCCGCCCAACGCGCGGCCCTCTCCCTCCGCGACGGCGGCTGCATGTGGCCCGGCTGCGACCGGCCACCGTCCTGGACCGAAACCCACCACATCCACCACTGGAAAGACGACACCGGCCAGACCAACCTCGACCACGGCATCCTGCTCTGCCGGGCCGACCACCTCAGGCTCCACAACGAACACTGGCGCATCACCCGCGACGACACCGGCCAGTACTGGCTCACCCCACCACCCGGACTCGACCCCGACCAGAAACCCGTACTGCTCACCAGCAAGAACGCGATCCTCCGCGACGATGACTGACGAGGTCGGGCGGTATTCGGACCGGTTGCCGGTACCGGTCAGAGCCGGGCGAGCCGCTCGATGTCCTCGAGGAACTCGGCCGCGACCTGCGGCGAGACCGTGGTACGGGTGGCACGGATCGCCGCGAGGTAGTCCTCGGTCCGGGGACCGCTCGGCGCATCCGCTGGAACCTCGTCCGCGGTGAAGAGTGCCCGTTCGAGTGCCTCCTGCGAAGCGCGGCGGGCTGCGTACTCGATATCGGCGGGCGAGAAGCCCTCGCTCGCGGCGACGAGGGCGCGGAAGTCGACCGTGCCGGCGACGAGCGCCGGCACGTAGCCGGCCCAGATGGCCGCGCGCGCCGCGGCATCCGGAAGCCCGATCGGGATGACGTAGTCGAAGCGTCCGTGCCGGAGCAGTGCGGAGTCGAGGGCGCGGATGAAGTTGGTCGCGCAGACCAGGAGGCGCCCCGGCCGCTCACGGAAGGCCGGGATGATCTTGAGCAGCTCGTTGGTGACGCCCTGCAGCGGCGACGGCGGTTCGCCGCCGCGCTGGGCCGCGATCTCCTCGACCTCGTCGATGAAGACCACGGCGTGCTCGAGTTCGGAGATCTTGAGGAAGGTCTCCCGCAGGGCGCCGGCAAGTCCCTTCGGGTCGCCGGCCAGCCGGGAGGGGAAGACCTCGACGAACGGCCACTCGAGCCGGGAGGCGATCGCCTTGGCGAAGGTGGTCTTGCCTGTTCCGGGAGGGCCGAAGAGCACGACGGCCTTGGGCGGAACGACCCCGTACTGTTCGGCGAGGTCCGGTTCGGCGAGCGGCATCACGAGCCGGCGCTCGAGGAGTTCCTTCTCGGCGCGCATGCCGCCGACGGCCGCCCAGAGATCGCGCGGCAGGATGCGCCCGCCGAGCTCACCGAGCGCCTTCAGCCCCTCGCGCTGCACCGGGATCTCGCGCTCGAAGTAGCTCAGCTGCTTCTTGACGACGAAGCCGCGGTTGAGGAAGGCGTCGACCCGGCTCTCGGTCTCCGGCATCAGCGCCGAGAGCTTGGTCAGGCCGTGCGGGGCCATCTTCGATTCGAGTGCTGCGAGCATGGCCGTGCCGATGCCCTGGCTTTGCCAGGACTGCGCGGTCGCGAGGAACACGATCCAGCCCTGGGCATGCGCAGCACGGCCGACCGCGGCCCCGATGACCTCGTCGCCGTGCATGGCGACGACGGCGTGGTCCTTCTGGCAGGAGGCGAGCACTTCGGACAGGCCGTAGACCGGTTCTGTCTTGGTCTCGGTGACCTCCTGCCAGAGCCGGAGGATCCCATCAAGGTCGTCAGCGTGGAAATCGCGGATCCGCCAGCCGGTCATGGTGCTCCTTCGCACGGGAATGTCTGTTCCCACAATCTAGGGCACTCGCCCCTTGAGGGCGCGTGAGCGTGCGGCGTAACATTTCGTAACGTGGACGCCGCGGTCATCAGCCGGCACGGACCGACGCCGGGCTTCCGGAGCGGGATGACGGAAATGATGAGCATGACAGCGCAGATGATGGACTCTTCGATGGCGATGAAGAGCATGAGCGGCCTCGACATGGCGGCGATGCAGGACATGATCGAGTGTTGCAGCGCGTGCGAGCAGGCCTGTACGGTCTGCGCGGACGACATGATGGCCATGGGCATGACCGGTATGTCGAAGTGCATGAGCATGTGCCTCGACTGCGCCGACATGACCCACACGATGATGCGAATGATGCTGCGCCCCTCCGGCTACGACATGCAGGTCATGATGGCCCAGATGGATGCCTGCATGAAGATGTGCATGGCCTGCGCCGCCGAGTGCATGATGCACGCCGAAATGAGCGAAGAGTGCAAGATGTGCGCTGAGGCCTGCCGTCAGTGCGCGGCCGCGTGCGAGCGGATGATGTCGGCGATGAAGTCCATGATGCCGATGGCGTAAAGCAGAGGTCCCTTAGGACAGGCCGACGAGGTCGGAGAAGCCCGACAGCTCGACCGGCGCCAGGAGCACGTTCACGCGCTCGGCTCCGATCGCGAGCACGTGATAGACGTCGTGCAGTGCGACTGGTTCACCGACGGAGGCCGAGGCGCCGAGGTCTGCGTGGTTCCACACCCACACCGTGGCGTGATCGTCGAGGGTCGTTAACGCGAGCCAGCCCGAGTGGGTGACGGCGGTCACGATCGCGTCGCGCCACTTGCTCGGCGTCGCCGCGGACACGCGCTGCTGGATCAGCGGAAGGGCATGACCTGGTGCACTGCCGGTGCAGGTGTGACCCTGTGAGCAGTCGGGACGCGGGATCTTCCGGAGGGTGGGGTGCTGCTGGGTCATTGTGGTCTCTGTCCCTTCGTGTCGCGGTGTCTATCTCGGTTGTCAGCAGCCTAGGTCGGCGACCGGCGGATGTCCCGGCATCCGTCATCCAAGGAAACAATGCAGCCCCGCCGTTCAGGCCTCCCTCGATGACCGGATTCCGGTCGGCGGATGTACCATGAATGTGCGATCCCGTCCACCCCTCGTGATGGGTCGGGTTTCCATCCACGGATGCGAAACCGTGTCAATCTCGATCGCTCACACAATGAACCAGGCTCAGCGGCGCGCCGTTCATCAACCGTTTGAGACTGAGAGAACCCATGGCCGACGTGACGAAGAACTCCACCATCCACTACGTGTCCGCCGTGCGCTGGTCGGCGCTCAAGCGCGAGTTCGCTGCCCGCCGCGGTCCGGTCGCGACGACGCGTGACGACGACGAGGACTGAGAACACCGTGTCCGAAGCGCCATCGTCAGGCGAACCCAACGCGGCTTCGCCGGCCAACCAGGTCTCACTGCCGCGCTGGAATGAACTCAAGCGCGAGTACAACCTGCGGCACAAGTCGCTGATGCGGTACTCCGCTCCCGCTGCGGACACCGCGACGACCCCGGCGACGAGCCCGGACGGCACCGCCGGCTGACCGACCGCTGTGCCCTCGCCCGCTGAGCAGCCGGCTCCAGACCGCCTCGTGTGCGGGTCCAGTCGATAGTATGCAAACAGGGGGCGATGATGACACTGGAGCCACGGGAGACGTCGAGCACGACAGTTTCCCTTCTCCTCGGCCATGTGCGCGCACACGGCGGAGTGGCTGCCGTTGCCGATGTCCTCGCCAGGGCCGGGGTCACGGAGTCGATCGACTGGCTTGAGGACACAGCAAACTGGGTGAGCTACGACACCAGGATCCGGCTCTTCGAGGCCGCGACGACCGTGCTTGACGACCCGCGCACGATGTACACGGTGGGCTCGACGGTCGTCACCGACGGGCTGCATCCGGTGCTCGTGCAGCTCCTGAGCGCCTTCGCATCACCCGCAGCGGTGTACCGCCAATTGCCGCGGTTCATTCCCAAGTTCACGACCACCTCGACAATGGACTCCGTTTCCGTGCGGGGGACGTCGGCAAGCCTTCGCTACCGGCTGCACGAGGGCTATCGTCCGTCACGTCTCGACTGCCAGTACGCCCAGGGCCTGTTCGCCGCTCTGCCGTCCATGTTCGGGCTCAATACCGCCATCGTGGTCCACCCGGAATGCCAGTGCGACGGATATGAGTGTTGCGTCTACGAAGTGACGTGGTCGACCCGGCGCCGCTGGTGGTCGTTGCGGTCATGGACCCATCCGACCAACAGGTCCCTTGTGCTCTTGCGCGAGAAGGTCAAGGAGGTTCAGCTCGCCGCAGCAGACCTCGTCGGAAGCGACGATGTCGACGACGTTCTCGCCCGCATCGTCGCCCGTGCGTCGTCTGCAGTGCTTGCGCCGGCGTACCTGCTCATCATGACGTCCGACCACGGTGAGCCCGTGCTTCGCTTCCAGGGACTCGATGCCCCCAAGGCGGCCAGGGTCGCCGCGCGGATCCTCCACGGCGACGCCCTCGGCGACCGGGCGGTGATCGTGGACGTGGCCTCCAGCCGGCGCACCTACGGACGCCTTGCCGCACTCTATTCCCTCGGTCACACCGCGATGGAGGGGGACAGGACCCTGCTCGAGGCATACGCCGGCCACGCCGCCTCGGCGCTGGACCTGTTCACGGCCCTCGACGACAGCAGGCGCGAAGAGAGCAGGGCGGCGGCCATGCTGGTGCTCGCCCATGAGCTCGCGACGAGCAATGGCAGCGAGGCCGTCGCCGATGCCGTCGCACTCGCGGTACCGGCGATCGCCGGCTGCGATGCCGCCGCGGTGCTGCTCTGGGACGCCGGCCCCGGCGTGATGCACGCGGTCGCAACCGCCGGGCTCGATATGCCCCAGAGGGAGCGGGTGCTCGCGTCGCCGATCCCCGCCGCGCAGACGCCCGAACTGGTCGAACTCCTCGCCCACCAGCGGCCGGTCCCGCTCTCGGCGACGACCGCGAGCCCGCAACTGGCCGGCCTCCTCGCGGAATGCGGAATGACCACGGCGATCATCGTGCCGCTGCTCGCCGGCGATGTGCTGATGGGCGTCGTCGCCGGCGGGTGGCGTTCCGCTCCTGCCTCGGGCATCTCGCCGAGCACGCTCGCGCGGATCGAGGGCGTCAGCCATCAGGGCGCCATCGCGTTGCAGAACGCCCGGCTCCTCGCCACGGTTCGTCACCAGTCCCTGCACGACCCGCTGACCGGCCTCGCCAACCGGATGCTGTTCGCGAGTGAGCTCGATGCTGCAGTGTCGACGTGCGCGGAGGGCTCGTGCACCGCCGTGATGTTCTGTGACCTGGACAACTTCAAACAGGTCAATGACGTGCTCGGTCACGGCGCCGGCGACGAACTCCTCCGCCAGATCGCGGTTCGGCTCCGCGGGTGCCTGGGTACCGAGGCGACCATCGGACGTCTCGGTGGCGATGAATTCGCGGTCCTCGCCCACGAACTTGCCGGTCACGAACAGGCGGTCCACCTCGCTCATCGCGTCGTCGACAGCCTCAACCGGCCCTTCCATGTCTCCGGCCACGACCTGCGCATCACCGCGAGCATCGGGGTCGCGGTGCACAACGGCCCGGGGGATGGCGGAGAACGGCTGCTCGCCGCCGCGGACACCGCCATGTACGACGCGAAACGGACCGGCCGGAACCAGGTCGCCCTCGCGGACGACAGCAACCGGACCGACCCGGTCTCCTCACTTCACAGCGAGCTCGTCGAGGCACTCGGACGGGCCGAGATGCGGCTGCACTACCAACCCGTCGTCGCGCTTTCCTCCCCTGACCGGGTCGTGGGGGCAGAAGCCCTGATCCGCTGGGACCATCCCCGCCTGGGCCTGCTGGCCCCCGCCGCTTTCCTGCCGCTCGCGGAGGAGACCGGCCTCGTCGCCGACCTGGACCTGTGGGTGCTCGGCGAGGCGCTCGCCGACCTCGCGGCCCTCGGCGACGCCGCTGACCTCGCCGCCATCGGGGAGGCACCGCTGCACGTCGCCGTGAACCTCGCCAGTGCCACCCTCGTCGATCCGCGGCTGATCCCGACCGTGCGCGCTGCCCTCAACCGCAACCGGCTCCGTCCTGAGCGGCTGGTCCTCGAGATCGTCGAGAGCAGGGCCCTCATCGATCTTCCTGGCGTCGTGGAACGCCTCACCGAACTCCGGCGGCTCGGCGTGTGCATTTCGCTCGACGATTTCGGGACCGGGTTCTCGACCCTGGCCTGGCTCAACACCCTGCCCGTCGACCAGATCAAGATCGACAGGACCTTCACCGCGAACCTGCCGGATGCAGCATCCGTCGCCCTGGTCGAGGGGATCATTGCGCTCGCGCAGAAGCTCGACATCGACGTAGTCGCCGAAGGAGTGGAGACCGAGGACCAGCTCGCTGCGCTTCGGGAAGCCGGCTGCGCTTTCGCCCAGGGTTACCTGCTCGGCCGGCCGAAGCCCGCGTTCGTGTCCGTAACGCAGGCGACGGTGAGCCGCGCCTGAGCCCACCGCCATCGGGTATCCCGCAGCAAGAAGCCGGCGGGGTCAGGGCTGTCGCATCAACTCGACGGGTACCGGCGCTAGTTGGGCACGCAGTGTGATCAGGTCACGAGCGTGGGCATCAAGCCGCAGATCCTCGTCGGTGTCGAGGGGCAACGGGGCGACCGCACGCGAGTGGCCATCCGAATCGAGTGTGACGAAGATGCTCATGCACTGCGTGGTGAGCTTGAGGTCCTCCGGCGTGCGCGGGCTGCCGGATCGCACCCGGATGCTGATGTGCATGCTGCTCGGCCCGGTGTGGATCAGCCGTGCATCCACTTCGACGATGTGGCCGATGTGGATCGGCCGGTAGAAGTGGATGCCGCCGGAGTAGACGGCGACAGCCGACTCCGAGCTCCAGCTCGCCGCACAGGCGAATGCGGCCTCGTCGATCCAGCGCATCACCGTGCCACCGTGGGCGTTCCCGCCCCAGTTCGCGGCGGACGGAGCGGCCAGGAAGCGGAAGACCGTACGCGGAGTGGTGCCGACCCCGGTGTATTCCTGGGATCGCATAGTGTTCTGGATGGTGCGGCGCAAGGCGAGCCGGGCCTTGGCGTTCTCCTCGAGTTCACGATCGGCTGCTGAGGTCGCGACCCATTCCGGCACCGGAATGGGCTTCCCGTCTTCGTCGATCGCCACGAAGACGAGGATGCAATGCGTGGCCGGGGTGAACGTACGTTCGCGCACGTTCGCGGTGTCGACGGCGACGAGCACGTGCATGCTCGTGCGCCCGGTGTGGATCACACGTGCGCGGACCTCCACGAGGCTGCCAGGTGGGATCGGGCGGGTGAAGTGCACGTTGCCGACATAGGCCGTCACCGTGTCCGACGCGCTCCAACCGACCGCGCAGGCGTATGCGGCCTTGTCGATCCACTCGAGCACACTGCCTGCCGCGACAGTGATGCCGTCGGCGGCGGTGTCCTGCGGCACGGCCATGAACCGCAGGGTGATCCGGTCCCTGGAATCAGTGGCGGAGGCCGAGGCATCCTCGGTGTGTTCAGGGCTGCGAATCACGGGCACTCCAGGGGCTCGGCGTCGGGCTTTCAGCCAGAATCCCACAACCGCCGAGGAAGCGGAACCCGAGTGTTCGGATACTGACCGTCTGCCGGTGCGGCGAGCCGTGACCGGGTATCAGCCGCGTGTGACCAGGTGTGCCCTGAGCGCCTCGACGACGAGGTCGTGATCGAGCTGCTGGGCGAGACCGGAGACCCCGACGACGCCCATGAGCGCCCCGCGCACCCGCAGCGGAAAGGCGCCGCCGTGCGCGGCGTGCGTTCGCGGGTCAAGCCGGGAGGAGGTGTCGAAGTCGCGGCCCGCCGCGCGGAAACGGGTGCCGACGGCGAGCGAGGAGCTCGCAAACCGTCGCACGACCCGGAACTTGTTCTCGAGCCAGCCGTCGTTGTCCGCGCATGCTCCCGGCAGGGACGCGTGGAAGACCCGCTGGTCCCCGAACATGATCGCGATCGCGATCGGATGGTCCCGTTCGAGTCCGAGTTCCACGAGCAGGGAACCCACCGCCCAGGCGTCCGCGAAACCGAAGGAATCGAACTGGATGCTGCGCTCCTGCTCGAGGAGGAAGTCCAGCAGGCGTTCCTCCGCGGACTGTGTTGGTGCATCGGTCATCTCGAACCTTCCCAGGAAGTGCGGCAGGCGCCGCCCCGGACAGTCTTTCACTTCGGGTCTCCGTACGGGATGGTTCCTGAGCGTGGCGCGGCACGGAGTCGTCCTCCGCGTTTGACCCTGCCGGTCAGCAGGCAGAGACTGAAGGGGTGAATCGAAAAGAGGAAGACCGCGCGGTCGAGCAGATCATTGTGCGACTGGAAAAGAAGTTTCCCAACGAACCGCCGACGAGTATTGAGAAGACCGTGCACGAGCAGCAGCTCGCTCTCGCCCGGAACCCGCTGCGGGACTACATCCCCGTGCTGATCGAGCACGCGGTCAAGGACCGGTTGCGCCGGGCCGCACTGCACCTGCCCGCCGCGGCCTGAACCACCCTCAGGCGAGCAGGGGCGCGAGTTCCCGTGCGCCCATCCTGAGCAGGGCGAGGAATTCCGCAGGGTCGCCGATCCGTGCAGCAGGGGCCGACAGGCAGAGCCCAGCGACGAGCGTTCCCTCCCGGTTCCGGATCGGGATCGCGAGACAGCCGTTCCCCGGCGCCCACGGGCTCGGGAAGTACGCGTAGCCGTCGGTCCGGACCGTCGCGAGCTGCCCGGCCAGGTCCGGGTCCTCGCCGAGTACCCACGACTCGGCCCCTCGACGTTCTGCGAGCAGCAGCCGGCCCATCGCGCTCGTCTCGAGCGCCCGCGCGCTCCTGACGGACACGCTCGGCGGGTAGTCGGGGTCCGGATCGATCACCCGGACCCCGTCGCTGTCGTAACGCACGAGGTGGATGCCGCCACGGATGCGGGAGCGCAGCCGGTCGACGACCTCGCGCACAGCCTCCGGTGGCTGGGCGGGCGCGACCAGGCGGGCGAGTTCGACGACCTTGCGGCCGAGGGCGAACCCGCGCAGGTCCGGCATCCGCACGAGGTACTCGTCCTGGACCAGCAGGTTGAGCAGCCGGTACGCTGTCGCCTTCGGCAGCCCGAGGCTGTCCGAGATCTCCCGCGCCGTGACCCCCGACCCGCAGCGGGCCACCTCCTCGAGCACCGTCAGGGCGCTCTGGATGGCCTTCGGCTGGCGGGCACCGAGGTGCGCGGCGCCCGTCACGGGCCGGCCCGGCCCGATTCCCGCGCCGCGGCATCCGCCGGGCCCGGCCCGCCGAGGACGTCGCCGGTCACGGGCACGTCATAGACCCCGATGGTGTCCCGAAGCCAGGGGCGCCTCCGCAATCGCAGGCCGCACCAGGCGAGGCCGAGCGCCATCACGCCGAGGAAGACCCAGACCCCGAGCGCCCTGGCCGAGCCGCTCTCGACGGCGAGGTAGGTGACGAGCACGGCGCCCAGCAGCACGGCGGCGAGCACCGCGAACAACACCGGCCAGAAGGTGGCCTCGCCGATCCGCCGGAGGAACACGGGCGCGGCGACGCAGACGAGCAGGTACGCGGTCATGTAGCCGCCAGCGGCCCCGACGATGAGCACCTCCATGGTCTGCCAGATGCTGCCGGACAGCGCGATCGTCGTGAGCAGCACCGCCGTGATCACCGTCATCGCGACGAGTGCAGCGCCGAACGGCGTGCGATAGCGCGGGTGGGTGCGCCCGAACCTGCTCGGCAGCAGGCCCTCCCGGCCCATCGAGAAGAGCACCCGCACGAGCGCGGTCGTCGACGCGATCGCACAGGCCAGGAACGAGGTCGCGATGCTGACGTCGAGGAGCAGGCCGACCGCGTCGATCCCGTATGCGGCGGCGAGATCGTTGACCGGGGACGCGCTCGCCGCGATCGTGCCACCGAGGGCGGAGAACCCGACGAGCTGGCTGAACGAGGCGAGCAGGTAGAGCATCCCCGACCCGAGCACGGTGAACACGATCGCCCGCGGGATGCTCGCGTACGGGCGTTTCGCCTCGACACCGAGTGTTGAGGCGCTCTCAAAGCCGACGAAGGCCGTGAGGGCGAGGGCGGACCCGACCGCGAAGTTGGCGGGGTCGATTCCGCCCGGCGCGAGCTGCGACCAGTCGAGCACCGGCCAGAGCCGCACGAGCAGCGCGACAACGAGCACGACGATGATGAGCACCGAGACCGCCTCGACGAGCAGGGTGATCCTGGTCGAGAGACGGATGCCGCGGGCCAGCACGAGCAGGCACAGTGCCGCCATGACGACGATCAGCAGGCCCGCGACGAGGACGGATCCGGTGAGCGCCGGCCAGAACCTGCCGACCACGATCGTGAGGTAGTACCCGGCGCCGCCGAGCGCGAACATCGAAATGAATCCGTAGCCGACGAGCAGGCCGACGCCGGCGACGAACGCCGCCATCGTGCCGAGCCCGCGGGAGACGAAGGTGTAGATCGACCCGGCAGCGGCGATGCGCCGGGTGAACTGGTTGATCGTCGTCGCGACGAGGAACGCGAGCAGCATCGCGGTCGCGAGCGACCACACCGTCGCGCCGCCGGCGACGACGGCGACGAGGAGTGGGATCGTGGTCGCGGCGGCGGATGGGGCGACGGCGGACACGGACTGCGCGAGCACGTCGAGGAATCCCACGCTGCGCCGGTCGAGGCCATCGACGGGCGAGCGGGTTCCGATGCCGTCGACCGGCTGCGGATCGTTGATGGCCCTGGCCAGTGCGGTCATCGGTCCGGCCTCGTTCTTTCTCGTTCACAAGCTCACGGTCGGGGGCGGCGGTGCGGAGCCTCAGGCTAACCATCCGGCGTTGCGGCCGCGCTTCGGGAGTGTTTCGGTCGCGTGACCGCCGAGTGGGACAACGGGCGGCCCGTGTCTCATTCGGGCCGCCCGGACGTTTACCCCGGCGAGACCGGTCGGCAACAGGGGTCCGACAGGCTGGCCGCAGACCTTCCGCACCGCCTCCCCGACTTTCCCTGACGAACCCGCTCGAGCTGGAGATGACATGACCCTCACGAAAGATCCAACGGCATCCGTTGGCACACTGCCCGCCGAACGTTCCCTGACCGGTTCCCTCGGCGTCACGTCGATCGTGCTGATGGTCGTGGCCGCCGCAGCGCCGCTCACCGTCATCGGCGGCTCGGCTCCGCTCGGCATCCTGCTCGGCAACGGGGTCGGATTCCCCTCGATGTTCGCCATCGCGGCGATCGTCCTGCTCTTCTTCTCCGTCGGCCTCGCCGCGATGACCAAGCACGTGCCGAAGCCCGGCGCGTTCTTCACCTTCGTGAACTACGGGCTCGGCAAGCCGGCCGGCCTCGCGACGGCCTTCCTCGCGCTTCTCACATACACGACCATCCAGGTCTCGGTATACGGGTACGTCGGCTACATCCTGAGCGTCACGCTCACGGGCCTCGGCGCACCTGACCTGCCCTGGTACCTCTACTCGCTCGCGGCCGTCGCCCTCGTCGGGTTCCTCGGCTACCGGCACATCGACCTGAGCTCGAAGGTGCTCGGTGTGCTCCTGCTCGGCGAGGTCGGCGTCGTGCTCGCGCTCGTCGTCGCGGTGGTCGTCAACGGCGGCCCGGAGGGCCTCTCGATGGCGCCCTTCGAACCGAACAACGTGCTCACCGGCTCCCCGGCGATCGGCCTGATGTTCGCGATCGCCGCCTTCATCGGCTTCGAGTCCACCGCGATCTTCCGTGACGAGGCGAAGGACCCCGGCCGCACCATCCCGCGGGCCACCTACGTCGCCGTGATCGGCATCGGCGTCTTCTACACGCTCGCGTCCTGGGCGCTCGTGATGGCATGGGGACCGAGCGGCGTCGTCGCCCAGGCCGCGGAGAACCCGGGCGCGATGATCCTGATCACGACCCTCGCCTACCTCGGACCGATCGGGCAGGTCGTGATGAACGTGCTGCTCATCACGAGCATGTTCGCGTGCGTGCTGTCCTTCCACAACGTGATCACCCGCTACCAGCACTCGATGTCCAACGCCCGGGTCCTTCCCGACTTCCTCGGCCGGGTGCACACGAAGCACTCCGCACCCCACCTGTCCTCGATCGTGCAGACCGCGACAGCCGCGATCCTGACGATCCTGTTCGCCGCGCTCGGCCTCGACCCGGTGCTCCAGGTCTTCACCTGGTTCTCCGGCGTCGCGACCCTCGCGATCGCCGTCCTGATGGCCGTCACGAGCGTCGCGGTCGTCGTCTACTTCGCCCGCACCAGGAAGGACAGGCGGCTCTGGAACACGGTGATCGCCCCGGTGCTCGGCCTCCTCGGACTGCTCGGCGCCGCGGTGCTCATCGCCACGAACTTCCCCTTCCTCGTCGGTGACGTCGACGCGGACGGAGCCCCCGTGTTCGGCGTCGTGAGCGCGGTCCTGCTCGGCCTCGTCGTGCTCTTCCCGCTCGGCGGACTCGTGCAGGCGCTCATCCTCAAGCGCACCAACCGGGTCGCATACGACCAGATCACGGATGCCATCGGCGGGTGACCCGCTGACCCCGCCCGCAGCATCCGCTCACCTCTCACCACCCTTCGACTGGAGAACCATGACCATCACCGATCTCGACACCCCGCACGGCCACCACGAACACGGCGGCCACGATCACGACCACGGCCAGCACGACGCCGGGACCGTGCCGAGCCACCCGGTCGGCAGCCTCACCGCCGCAGAGTTCGAGACCGTGCGCGACGTCGTCACGGCGGGCGCCGACTGGAACGCGACCACCCGCTTCGCCTATGTCGGGCTGTGGGAACCGCACAAGCGTGAGGTCCTCGCCTGGCAGGACGGCACCGGGCCGCTTCCCGACCGGCAGGCCCGGGTGATGCTTCTCGACATGGAGACCGGCCGGTCGACGGATAACATCGTCTCCATCCCCGGTCGCGCGGTGCTCACGACGAGCGTGCTCGACGGGTCGGCCGGCCAGCTGCCCGTGCTGCTCGCCGAGTTCGACGCGATCGCCGGGATCGTCGCCGAGGACCCGCGCTGGGTCGCCGCACTCGCCGCGCGGGGCACCACGATCGAAGAGGTCGTTGTCGTGCCGCTCTCTGCCGGGCACTACGACTACCCGGAAGAGGTCGGCCGCCGGATCGTCCGGGTGCTCGCGTTCCGCCAGGACTACCCGGAGGACCACCCCTGGGCGCACCCGGTCGATGGGCTCTCCGCCTACGTCGACACCGCCTCCCGCACCATCACGCGCCTCATCGACGTCGGCACCCTCGACATCCCGGCGGAGAGCGGCAACTTCGACGACCCGGCCGTGCAGGGCGCCCCGCTCACGACCCTCAAGCCGATCGTGATCTCCCAGCCGGAAGGACCGAGCTTCACGGTCGACGGCGAGTGGGTGAGCTGGGCGAACTGGAAGTTCCAGGTCGGCTTCGATACCCGCGAGGGCCTCGTGCTGCGCCAGCTCTCCTTCACGGACGCGGGGGAGGAGCGCCCGGTCATCTACCGGGCCTCGATCAACGAGATGCTCGTGCCATACGGGGACCCGTCCCCGGTGCGGTTCTGGCAGAACTATTTCGATACCGGAGAGTACCTCTTCGGCCGGTTCACCAACTCCCTCGCGCTCGGCTGCGACTGCGTCGGCGAGATCAAGTACTTCGACGCCGTCCTCGCCGACGAACTCGGCAACCCGTTCACGATCAAGAACGGCATCTGCATGCACGAGGAGGACGTCGGAACGCTCTGGAAGCACGGCGACATGTTCACCGGCTCCAACGAGGTGCGCCGGCAGCGGCGACTCGTGATCAGTTTCTTCACCACCGTCGGCAACTACGACTACGGGTTCTACTGGTACCTGTCGCTCGACGGCACCATCGAGTGCGAGGCCAAGCTCACCGGCATCCTCTTCACATCGGCATACCCGGGGATCGGGGAGCCTATCGGAGAGACCGCGATCGAGGGAGACTACGCGTATGCCAGCGAGGTCGCTCCCGGGCTCGGCGCCCCGTACCACCAGCACCTCTTCAGCGCGCGGCTCGACATGATGGTCGACGGGCTGTCCAACGCCGTCGACGAGATCGACGGCGTGCGCTTGCCGATGGGGCCGGGCAACCCGCACGGCAACGCCTTCACCAAGAAGACGACCCGGCTCACGAGTGAGGCGGGCTCCGGGCGGGTCGCCGACGCATCCGTCGCCAGGGCCTGGCACATCGTCAACACCGAGAAGACCAACCGGCTCGGGCGCCCGACCGGCTATGTTCTGCAGCCGGAGCAGTCTCCGACGCTGATGGCCGACCCGGGGTCTTCGATCGCGAAGCGCGCCGAGTTCGCAACGAAGCACCTCTTCGTGACCCAGTACGACCCGGCGGAGCAGTTCGCGGCCGGTGACTTCGTGCACCAGAACCCGGGCGGGGACGGCATCACGAAGTACATCGCGGGCGACAGGTCGATCGACGGCGAGGACATCGTGCTCTGGCACACCTTCGGGCCGACGCACTTCCCCCGGATCGAGGACTGGCCGGTGATGCCGGTCGACTACGCGAAGTTCACGCTCAAGCCATACGGCTTCTTCGGTGCGAACCCCGCGATGAACGTGCCGGCAAACGAACCGGTGTCGCACTGCTCGCACGGCCACGACGGCGCGGCGCACGAGCACACGCACCACTAGGACGAGAGGAGAGCGCTGGTGACCTGGGCACTGCACGGAATCATGATCGGCGGCGCGTCGCTCAACCTCTGCTGCGTGCTCGGCAGCCGGCGCTCCCGGTCGGGCCTCGCGGTCGTCTCCACCCTCGTGATGCTCGCGGCGATGACGGATTCCGCCTCCGGTGTCTTCGGCCTCGGGCCCTTGCCGTGGGCGGCGATCCTGATCGCCTGGGGACTGACCTGTTCGGCGCTGCTCCGCCGCCGTACCGCCACGGGCGCGCCTCAGAATGCGACACCTCACGGAGGTGCGGGGCAGACGATGCTGCTGCACCACCCGCTCGGCCTCGTGGTCACCGCCGGCCAGCTGATGGCTCACACGGTGATGTCCCCGGGCGGCGCCGCCGCGGCGGGGCACACCCACTCGGATTCGCTCCTGCTGCCCCTGGTCTGCGTGGCAGGCGGGGCGTTCGTGGTGTGGTCCCTCGTGCTGCTCGTGACCGAGAGCCGCACCCGGCTCGAACGCGGCAACCTCCTCGGGATGTCGGCCATGACGGCGGCGATGGCCGTGATGCCCTTCGCCTGAGCCGCTACGCAGGACTCCCGGTGGGAATCAGGCGGGCTCCCACGGCAGGCGCTGTTCGAAGGGGACCGGCGCGAGCGGGATCATCACGACCGGCCGGTGCTGGCGATGCGCGAGGCGCACCGCGATCGAACCGCTGAAGAAGGCCTGAAGTCCCGCTCGGACGCTCGACTCCCGGGTACCCACGACGATCATGGCGGCGCCGAGGGTGTCGGCGAGTGTGCCGATCGCGAGGGCGGGGTCCCCGGCGAGTGCCCGGGTGCTCCACGCGACCGGGCGGCCTTCGAGCGCAGCCGTGAGCCGTGCGGCGAGCCGGGGAGGAAGAGCCTCGTCGGCGAGGTCCACGACATCGGGATCGAAGGAGAGCGAGGTCACGCTGCCGTCCGGGTGTTCCTCGATCACGTAGCGTCCGGTGTCGACCCACGCGCAGACGAGCTCCGCACCGAAGTGCTCCGCGAAGACGGCGGCCTGCTGCACGACGGCATCCGGCTGGCCGGTGTCGACCCCGACGACGATCCTCGCGGTCTGCCGGCGATCATTCGGCTGTGCGGTGGTCACGGGGCCTCCTTCGACCCCACCCTAGCCCTGTCGGGCAGCACAGGCACCTCACAGGTCTTCCTTTCCGCACTCATAACGCGGCCAGTGCTCTGGCATAGGCTCTGGGCGGAGAGTGGCCACCATGACCCGATCAGCAGCTCTCGCCCTCGACGTCGTCGTGCCCGTGTACAACGAACAGCAGACCCTCGCGCGCAGCATCCGTGTGCTGCACGCGTACCTGACCGACCAGTTCGAGGAACCCTGGCGCATCACCATTGCGAACAACGCCAGCACCGACAACACCGCCGCGATCGCCGACTCGCTCACGGCCGAACTGCCGGGCGTCCACGCCGTGCACCTCGTCGAGAAGGGCAGGGGCCGGGCGCTCAAGCGGGTCTGGCTCGCCTCGCCCGCCGCAGTCGTCGCATACGTCGACGTGGACCTCTCCACCGACCTCCGTGCGCTCCCGCCGCTCGTCGCCCCGCTGCTCTCCGGCCACTCCGATGTCGCCATCGGCAGCCGGCTGTCGCGCGGGTCCCGCGTCACCCGCGGCGGCAAGCGCGAGTTCATCTCCCGAAGCTACAATGCCCTCGTCCGCACGACGATGGGCGTCGAATTCAGCGACGCCCAGTGCGGCTTCAAGGCGATGCGCCGTGACGTCGCCCAGCGGGTGCTCCCCCTCGTGGAGGACAACGGCTGGTTCTTCGACACCGAGATGCTCATCATCGCCGAGCGCGCCGGGCTCCGGATCCACGAGGTGCCCGTCGACTGGATCGACGACCCCGACAGCCGGGTCGACGTCGTCGGTACCGCCGCCGACGACCTCAAGGGCCTGGTCCGGGTGGCGCACTCGCTCGTCACCGGCAGGATCCCCGTCGACGAGATCTACGCCGAGCTCGGCCGACCGCCGTTCGAACCGCCGACCCCGCCGACCTTCCTCGGCCAGGTGCTGCGCTTCGGCGTGATCGGCGTGCTGTCGACCATCGCGTTCGCGCTGCTCTACCTCGTGCTCCAGTACGTGATGCCGGCCCAGCTGGCCAATTTCCTGTCCCTGCTCATCACCGCGATCGCGAACACCTGGGCCAACCGACGCCTCACCTTCGGCGTGCGCGGGCGGCGAGGCGCGGTCAAGCACCAGGCGCAGGGCCTTGTGATCTTCGGCCTGGCCTGGCTCGTGACGAGCGGATCCCTCCTCGTGCTGCACCTTGTCCGAGCGGATGCCGGGCCCCAGGCCGAGATCATCGTGCTCACGGCGGCCAATCTCCTCGCGACCGTGATGCGGTTCGTGCTGCTGCGGCTCTGGGTCTTCCGGAGCCAGCGGACGCCGGCCCCGACCAGGACGGAACCACGCACCTCCCGCGACGAAGTGACCTCCCGCGACGAGCCCTCCCGGAGGGACGCTCCCGCCAGACAGGAAGTGACCAGTTCATGACGACCCAGGTTTCCCCGCGCCCCTCCGTCTCTCCGCTCGACGCCCGCTTCGGCGCCCGCTTCGTGACCAGCCTCGCGGCCCTGCCGCGCACCCTCGTGCGGGGCAGGGCCGGCTCCGCGCGCTGGGAACGGCCGGCCCTGCTGGGTCTCCTGCTCGCGACAGCGGTGCTCTACATCTGGGACCTCGGCGCGAGCGGCTGGGCCAACTCGTTCTACTCCGCCGCTGTGCAGGCCGGCTCGGTCGACTGGACCGCGTTCTTCTACGGGTCCTCCGACGCCGCCAACGCGATCACCGTCGACAAGCCGCCGGCGAGCCTGTGGCTGATGGCCCTCTCGGTGCGCCTGTTCGGACTCAGTTCGTGGAGCATCCTCGTGCCGGAGGCCCTGATGGGCGTCGCATCGGTCGCCGTGCTCTTCGCCACCGTGCGCCGCCGCTTCTCGGCAGGCACCGCCCTGCTCGCCGGCGCCGTGCTTGCCGTGACCCCCGTCGCCGCGCTGATGTTCCGGTTCAACAATCCGGATGCCCTGCTCGTTCTCCTCCTCAGCCTCGCCACCTACTTCACCCTGCGCGGCATCGAGACCGGTGCCCTGAAATGGGTGCTCTGGGCGGGAGCGATGGTGGGCTTCGGATTCCTGACCAAGCAGCTGCAGGCATTCCTGATCCTGCCTCCGCTCGCGGGGGTCTACCTGTACGCGGCGCCGCACCGGTTCCGCACCCGCCTCTGGCACTCGTTCGCGGCCCTCGGCGCCGTGATCGTCTCGGCAGGCTGGTGGGTCGCCATCGTCGAACTCGTCCCGGCGAACTGGCGTCCGTACATCGGTGGCTCGCAGACGAACAGCTTCCTCGAGCTGACGTTCGGGTACAACGGATTCGGCCGGCTCACCGGGAGCGAGACCGGGAGCGTCACGGGAGGCGCCGGCGGCACGGGTGCGTTGACGGGCGGCATGTGGGGTGAGACCGGGATCTTCCGGCTCTTCCTCGGCGAATTCGGCGGCCAGATCACCTGGCTGTTGCCCGCCGCGCTGGTGTTGTGCGTCGCGGCGCTCGTCGTGCTCCGCCGCGCCCCGCGGATCTCGCTCCGCCGGGCCACCCTTCTCCTCTTCGCCGGGTACCTGATCCTGACCGCGCTGGCCTTCAGCTTCATGGCCGGGATCTTCCACGCCTATTACACGGTCGCCCTCGCGCCCGCGCTCGCCGGAACTTTCGCGATCGGTGCGAGCCTCGTCTGGATGAAACGCACGGCGCTCTGGGCCCGGATCACGGCGGCCGTCGCGATGCTCGCGACGAGCGCCTGGGCGTGGGTGCTGCTCGACCGCGCCACCGACTGGCTGCCGTGGCTGAAGTTCGTCGTCGCCGCGCTCGGCCTGGTCGCCGCCGGACTGCTGATGGCGCCGCCGCGGGCGGCCTGGCTCAGGAGGCTGCCGGGGAAGTGGTGGGGCAGGGCCACGGTCGCGATCGCCCTCACCGGCGCACTGCTGGCACCCGTTGCCTACACGCTCGAGACCGTGTCGACGGCCCACACCGGGTCGATCGTCACGGCCGGCCCGACCGTTTCCGGCGGCATGGGCGGGATGGGCGGCGGTGGAA
>NZ_JASJVF010000027.1:0-23759 GCF_035019805.1 Cryobacterium sp. 10I1 | reverse complement strand
GAAACGCACAACACCAGACAAAGGAGTCTCTCATGGCAGCACTGCGAACCACACGTCCGGTCCGGCCGGCGAAACGGTGGTTGACAGAGAGGCGGAAGCTGACGGGCAGGCCGGGCGCGTTGGCCTTGACGGCGGCGATGATCTCGGTCGCGAACCGGCAGCGGTTCTCGACACTGCCGCCGTAGACATCCGTGCGGCGGTTCCAGCAGGCGCTCATGAACTGGTCGATCAGGTAGCCCGTGTGGCCATGGATGTCGATCGCATCCATCCCCGCGGCGGCGGCGCGGGCAGCGGCTTCGCCGAAGCGGCGGACGAGCAGGTGGATCTCGTCGATCTCGAGCGGCCGGCAGAGCACGCTCGGGTCTGCATAGTGCGGGTTGTCGGAGGCGGATATCGGCAGCCGGTCCGGGTCGATCACGTTGATGTTGCGCCCGAGGCCCGCGGTGAGCTGCAGGGAGACCAGCCCGCCGACGGCGTGGATCGAGTCGGCGAGGGCGGTGAGGCCCGGAAGCGCGGCATCGGTGTGCACGCAGCAGAGTCCGGCGTTGAGCGTCTCGTAGTCCTCGGAGACGGCGCTGATGCCGGTCCTCACGAGGCCAGTGCCCCCGCGGGCGCGTTCGGTGTAATACGCGATTTCTTGAGCGGTGAAGAGCCCCTCCGGGGTGCCCATCTCGGTGCCCATCGGCGCCATGATCACCCGGTTCGGGAGTTCGAGGGTACCGATGCGACCCGGTTTGAGGACGTGTGCGAAGCCTGTCATGGTGTTCTTTCCCGTGCGATGACCGATGGTCGTCGTCGACCTGGGGCGCATCCCGGGCGGGAAATCGGGCGGGAAAAATGGAGCAAGAGCAACGACCTGAATTGTTTCAATCCTAGGTGAGCCGCCAGAGTGAAAACCGAAGAATCGCTATGGATTCGTTCCGGATGTCCGGTCCCGAAGCATCGCGAAGTCGATCGCGAGCAGGTATTTGATCCGCTCCTCACGCATCCGCGCGTAGCCAGGGGCGTGGCCGTCGATCGTCTGGCGGATCAGGCGTGCGGCGAGGGCCTTCCGGATCTCATAACTCGCGTCGTGTTGCGCGTCCTCGACGATCGCGGCCAGTTTCTTGTCGTCGTCCGCGACCGCGTGCAGGATGAGCGCGAGACCCTTGTGGGCGCGACGACGGCGGCCGAGCCTGCCGATGTCGAGCCGCTCATCCTCGGTGAAGCCCTGCGACCAGCGCCGGGACGCGAGTTCCCGTCTTTCCTGCGCGACGCGGGCGGCATCCTCTTCGTTCTGCGCCGCAAGAAGGAGCAGTTCATCGCGCGCGACCGTCCGGTAGGACGATTCGTCGAAGTTGTCGTGCTCGCGGAGAGCCCCGACGATGATGTGGTTCTTCACGGCCATCCGCACCGCGGAGAGGGCGATGAGGAGGCCCTCGTCGATGATCCGTTCCATGGCGTTCACCCGCGGCGCCGCATCCGACGCGAGGGTCGCGTGCGGGACACCGAATGCCATTCAGGTGCCATGCCGCGCCGCTTTCTCGTCCAGGTGAGAAACTATGTCTCCTGCACTGATTTTATGGGCATTCGACTCCCGTGCGCATGCCGCGCGCAATACCCGAAAGGTTCCGATGTCCCCTGTCGATCCCGCCGCGGCCTTCCCCGGCGTCGTCGAACGCCTCCGCGCGGCGGGATGCGTCTTCGCCGAGGAGGAAGCGGAGCTCCTCGTTGGCGAGGCCCGGTCGGCGGACGAGCTCGAGGACCTGCTCGAGCGCAGGGTGGGCGGGGAGCCGCTCGAGTACGTCCTCGGCTGGGCGCTGTTCTGCGGGCTGCGGGTGCACGTCGAACCCGGGGTCTTCGTGCCGCGGCGACGCACAGAGGCGCTCGTACGCGAGGCCGCCGGGCTCGCCGGTCCCGGTGCGATCGTCGTCGACCTCTGCTGCGGCACGGGAGCGGTCGGTGCCGCCCTGCTCTCGACCCTGCCGGGGCTGGGGCTCGACCTCCTGGCGGCGGACCTCGACCCGGTCGCAGTCCGCTGCGCCCGCGTCAACCTCCCTGGCCGAACCGTGGTCGAGGGCGATCTTTTCGCCCCCCTGCCCCTGGCCCTGCGCGGTCGGATCGCGCTCCTGCTCGTCAACGCGCCCTACGTGCCGACCGGCTCCATCGAGCGGATGCCGCCGGAGGCCCGGGTGCACGAGCACCGGCTGGCGCTCGACGGCGGTTCTGACGGGCTCGACGTGCAGCGAAGGGTCGCGGCGGCGGCGGCAGGCTGGCTCGCCCCCGGCGGCCATCTCCTGATCGAGACGAGTGCGCGCCAGGCGCCGGTGACGAGCGCGTTGTTCGCCAGGAACGGCCTGCTCCCCCGTACCGCGCACCACGACGACGTCGACGGAACCGTTGTGATCGGCACACGGGTGAGGCCCCCGACCCCAGGGGTCGAGGGCCTCTCCCGGACGAGCGGGGCCGGTTAGGCCAGGCGCGTCTGCAGGTTCGTCCCGATGGCGGCGAGGAATTCCTCGGTCGTCTGGTAGCCCTGCTCCGGGCCGACCAGCAATGCGAGGTCCTTGGTCATCTGGCCGCTTTCGACGGTCTTGATGACGACGTCCTCGAGGGTCTCGGCGAACTCGGCGAGCGCCGGGTTGCCGTCGAGCTTGGCCCGGTGCGAGAGGCCGCGGGTCCAGGCATAGATCGAGGCGATCGGGTTCGTCGAGGTGGGCTTGCCCTGCTGGTGCTGGCGGTAGTGGCGGGTCACGGTGCCGTGCGCTGCCTCTGCCTCAACGACCTTGCCATCGGGAGTGGAGAGCACGCTCGTCATCAGGCCGAGCGAGCCGAAGCCCTGCGCGACGGTGTCCGACTGCACGTCGCCGTCGTAGTTCTTGCAGGCCCAGACGTAGCCGCCTTCCCACTTCATGGCGGATGCGACCATGTCGTCGATCAGGCGGTGCTCGTAGGTGAGGCCGGCAGCCTCATAGCGGGCCTTGAACTCGGTGTCGAAGATCTCCTGGAAGATGTCCTTGAACCGGCCGTCGTATGCCTTGAGGATGGTGTTCTTGGTCGACAGGTAGACCGGGTAGTTCCGCACGAGGCCGTAGTTGAGCGAGGCACGGGCGAAGTCACGGATCGAGCTGTCGAGGTTGTACATGCCCATCGCGACACCGCTGCCCGGGGACTGGAAGACCTCGAAGGTCTGCGCCTCCGAGCCGTCCTTCGGTGTGAAGGTCATGCTGAGCGTGCCCTCACCCTCGAAGCGGAAGTTCGTGGCGCGGTACTGGTCGCCGAAGGCGTGGCGTCCGATGATGATCGGCTTGTTCCAGCCGGGAACCAGGCGCGGGATGTTGGAAATGATGATCGGCTCACGAAAAATCGTTCCGCCGAGGATGTTGCGGATCGTGCCGTTGGGAGACGCCCACATCTTCTTGAGGCCGAATTCCTCGACCCTGGCCTCGTCCGGGGTGATGGTCGCGCACTTCACGCCGACGCCGTGCTTCTGGATGGCGTGGGCAGCGTCGATCGTGATCTGGTCGTCGGTCTCATCGCGTTTCTGGATCGACAGGTCGTAGTACTCGAGGTCGATGTCGAGGTACGGGTGGATGAGCGTGTCCTTGATGGCCTGCCAGATGATGCGCGTCATCTCGTCCCCGTCGAGCTCGACGACGGTGCCTTCAACCTTGATCTTCGCCAATGAATTCTCCTCAGAATGGTACCGGCCACGTGGCCGAGCCAATTCTACAAGGCCCCCGCAACTGTCTCGACATCGAGACAGTTTCCAGTCCGGTCCTGCCCGGCGCACAAAACCCGACTACCACGCCGGTCGGCCGCAGGTTAGCCTGTTGCCATGGGTGAACTACGTCTGGAAGAACTGTCCGCACGCAACATTGTTGCGGCCAATAGCCTCAGTCTCAAACCGGGCCAGGAGCTGTACATCGCTCCCGTCTCTTATGCGGTGGCGGCTTCCGTGATCAATCCCGCGACCGCGTGGCAGCGCGTCGTGTTGCTCGACGGCGAGGTGGCCGGGTTCATCCACGGCAACTTCGACCCCGATTCGGAGCACGAGGAATTCCGGGCCTGCATCTGGAGGATCAACGTAGACGCGAGCGCCCAGGGCAAGGGCGTCGGCAAATTCGCAGCAGAGTCACTCGCCCAGGAGGCCAGGAAGCGGGGCTTCGACCACATCACCGTGATCTGGGAACCCGGCGAAGAAGGCCCGGAGTCGTTCTTCCACCGGATCGGCTTCGTCGACATCGGCGAGACGGCATACGGCGAGATGATCGGTTCGCTCAAGCTGTAGCGACCAGACGGTCCCGCCGGCCATGCGCCTCGCCCCCGACAGCGACTTCGTCACGCATGTCCTCGGCATCGTCGACTCGATTCCCGCCGGGCGGGTGATGACCTACGGCGACGTCGCGGCGGTGCTCGGCTCTCGCGGCGCCCGTGTCGTCGGCCAGATCATGGCGCATTATGGGGCGGATGTCCCCTGGTGGCGGGTGATCCGGGCCGGCGGCCACCCGCCGGTCGCACACGAGGCCAGGGCGCTGCCGCACTACCGCGAAGAAGGCACCCCGCTCGTCCTCCTGGGCACCGCGGAGTCCGGCTACCGGGTCGATTACCGGGCTGCGCGCTGGTCACCGACCTGACCTGCCCCTCGCGGGCACCGCCGGCACCGGGTACGGTGCCGGCATGGACAGTGAAGAAGGCTTTCAGGACCCCGTCGTCACCAATCCCGGCCTCTACCGGGTGATCCTCGAGAATGAGCGGGTACGCGTCCTCGAATACCGGGACACGCCCGGTGCCGCGACCGCGCCGCACCGGCATCCGGACAGCGTCATGGTCACCCTGAGCGAATTCAGCCGGCGGATCTCGTCGGACGGCCGCGCCGTCGACGTCGAGCTTCCCGCCGGGGTCGCGCGATGGCTTCCCGCCCAGGAACACACCGGTGCGAACACCGGCCATACCGACACGCACTCGATCTTCATCGAACTCAAGGAGCCGGCGCGGCATCCCCGAGGGCGCACGGACGAGCCGCCGCTCGGGCCGCAGTCCGCCGCCCCGTCTGCGCCGGACACCGACGATGAGGCGAACGTCTGGGGCTTCTCCTAGCGAGTCGCAGGCAAACGGTGTTAGCGTGCGGCATGTCCAGTGAACAGAACGCCACACAGTCCCTCGATCCGCTCGTGACGGATCCCGGCGTCTACCGGGTATTGCTCGAAAACGACCGCGTTCGCGTGCTCGAATTCCTCGATGCCCCCGGCGACACCACCAACCCGCACGAGCACCCAGACAGCGTGATGATCACGCTGAGCGCATACTCCCGGAGGCTCTCCTTCGAAGGCAGGGAGGTCGACGTCGAACTCCCGGCCGGCGAGACCGCCTGGCTCCCCGCCCAGGAACACGCCGGCGTGAACATCGGCACCACGCCGACCCACGCGATCTTCGTCGAGCTCAAGGAACAGGCCGTGCGCGCCCCCGATCCCAGCCTGCACCCGCTCGGGCCGGCGCCGCGCCCGCTGATCGGCATCCCGTTGTCGGACGCCTCGAGCGACGAAGAGAAGGCCTGGGGCTTCGCCTAGGCCGGTCTCCCCTGCCGGCTCAGGCCGGCAGGCACCAGTCGCCTGACCGCATGGTCGCGGTGACGTAGAGCCCGGCATCGAGGACGATCAGGTCGGCCGGCTGCCCCGCGGCGAGGCGGCCGCAGTCGGTGAGGCCGATCATGTCGGCCGGGTTCTGCGTGGCCGCTCGCACCGCGGTGGCGAGGTCGACCCCTGCCGCGTGCACGGCGAACCGGACGGCCTCGCTCAAGGTGAGGACACTGCCGGCGATCGTCCCGTCCGCGAGGCGCGCTTCACCGTCCAGCACGCTAACGGGGAGGCCGCCGAGGGTGTACTCGCCCTCGTCCGCCCCGGCCGCGGCCATCGCGTCGGTCACGAACACCGGTCGCGACGGGCTCTGCGTGATGAAGCGGACGACCGCGGGATGCAGGTGCACCCCGTCTGCGATCAGTTCGGCGAACACGGCGGGGTTCTCGAGCAGAGCGAGGGACGGCCCGGGTTCCCGATGGTGCAGGGGACGCATCGCGTTGAAGAGATGCGTGCCCGCCGTGGCCCCCGCCTGGATCGCCTGCCTGGTCATGGCGTCATTGGCGTCGGTGTGGCCGATCGCGGCGACCGCGCCGTATCCGACGATCCGCCGGACGGCGTCGAGCCCGCCAGGGAGCTCAGGGGCGATCGTGACCATGCGCACCGTGCCGCGGCCGGCGCGCATGAGGCGGTCGATGCTGCCCCTGTCGGGCACCCGGAGCAGTTCCGCCGTGTGGGCGCCCCGATGGATCGGGCTCAGCCAGGGTCCTTCGAGGTGGATGCCTGCGAGCAGGCCGGAATCGACGAGGTCGGCGAGGCCGGCCACCAGGCGTTCCATCTCATCGAGCGGTGCCGTGACGAGGCTCGCCATCAGCGTGGTCGTGCCGTGTTCCCGGTGGGTCGCCGCGATCCCGGCCGCCGCGATCTCCGTGTCGGCATCGTTGAAGCTGAATCCGCCACCGCCGTGATTGTGCACGTCGACGAAGCCGGGGGCGAGGATCCCGTCCGGGTAGTGGGCATCGGCGACGCGCGGCGGGAGGCCGGCGCCGACGGCGATGATCCGTCCGGCCCTGACCTCGACCCAGCCCGGGGTGTGCACGGCGTCCGCGGCGACGACCGTGCCGGCGCTGAGCAGAATCGAGTCGGCCACGGGGTTAGATTCCCTGCCAGGCGTACTTGTGGGCGTATGCGTATGCGTAGTAGTCCCGGTTGGCGAGGCGGGATGCCGCGGCCTCGTCGACGAGGACGGTCACGTGCGGGTGAAGCTGGATGACCGAACCGGGCTTGCTCGATGAGACCGGTCCCTCGACGGCGGACGCGATCGCATCCGCTTTCTCTTCGCCGAACGCGAGCAGGATGAGGTGCCTGGCGCGGCGAATCGTGCCGAGGCCCTGGGTCATGCAGTGGATCGGCACGTCATCGGGAGAGGCGAAGAAGCGCGCGTTGTCGATCCGGGTCTTCTCGGTCAGGGTCTTGATCCGGGTGACGGACGCGAAGGAGGAGCCGGGCTCGTTGAAGCCGACGTGACCGGTCTGCCCGATACCGAGGATCTGCACGTCGACGCCGCCGGCCGCGACGATGGCGGCCTCGTAGTCGAGTCCCGCGGTCTCGAGGGTGGCCACGTCGCCGTTCGGGGTGCGGATGTTCGCGGGGTCGAGACCGAGGGGCACGACGACGTCGCGGGTGATGACGGCGCGGTAGCTCTCCGGGTGCCCTGCGGGCAGCCCGACGTATTCGTCGAGGGCGAAGCCGCGCACGCGGGACATGTCGAGGGGTTCCTCCGCGAGGGAGGCTGCGAGCGCCGCGTACACGGAGAGCGGCGTGGACCCGGTGGCCAGGCCGAGGACGGCATCCGGCTTGCGCATGATCAGGGCACGGATGGATGCCGCAGCAAGCGTTCCCGCTGCGGTCTCGGTGTCGAGGACGATTACTTCAGCCAATGTTCTGCTCCAGTTTCACAATGATGGTGCGTGGTGGTGCTGCCGGGGTCACGGGCTCGCCCGCGACCCCGGCGTTGGTGGGATTAGACCGTCGTGGACGACGCGGAGTCGGGCACTGTCGCGTCGGGAACCTCGTCCTCGCCGCGACCGGGGGTCTTCAGGTTCCACTTGCGGATCACGAAGCGGAACAGGAAGTAGTAGATACCGGCGTACGCGAGCCCGATCGGGATGAGCAGCAGCGGCTTCTCGGCCAGGCCGAAGTTGAGCACGTAGTCGAACGTGCCCGCGCTGAAGGTGAACCCGTCCCTGATCCCGAGGGCGTTCACGAGGGCGAGCGAGGAACCGGTCAGCACCGCGTGGATGAGGTAGAGCGGGAACGCGACGAACATGAAGGAGAACTCGAGGGGCTCCGTGACGCCGGTGAGCATGGCGGTCAGCGCACCGGAGAGCATGATGCCGCCGACGATCTTCTTCTGGGACGGCTTGGCTTCCTGCCAGATGGCGAGGGCGCCGGCCGGCAGCGCGAACATCATGATCGGGAAGAACCCGGTCATGAAGGAGCCGGCGGTGGGGTCGCCGGCGAAGAACCGGGCGATGTCACCGTGGGCGCCGTTGAAGTCGCCGATCACGAACCACATCACCGAGTTGAGGATGTGGTGCAGCCCGACCGGGATCAGCAGCCGGTTGGTCGTGCCGTAGAGGAAACCGCCCCAGATGTTGTTCGAGGAGACGAACTCGCCGAAGCCGGAGAGACCGGTCGCGAAGGCCGGGTAGACGAAGGCCAGCAGGACTCCCAGTACCAGCGCCGTGCCTGCGGTGATGATCGGGACGAACCGGCGGCCGCCGAAGAAGGCCAGGTAGCTCGGCAAAGAAATCCGATGGAACCGCTGCCAGAGCAGGGCCGACGTGATGCCGATCAGGATGCCACCGAGGACACTGTAATTGACCAGCACCTGCTTCCCGCCCTCTGCGGGCAGTCCGAGAACCAGGGGCGACATTGCCTCTCCGACCTTGGAGAAGACGAGGTAGCCGACGACGGCGGCCAGGGCTGTCGAACCGTCGGATTTCTTTGCGAAGCCGATAGCGACGCCGACCGCGAAGAGGAGCGGCAGGGCGTCGAAGAGCGCACCGCCGGCCGAGGCGATGACGGCGGCACCGGTTTCGAAGCCCGGGATGCGCCCGAGCAGGTCGGGCTGGCCGAGGCGCAGCAGGAGTCCTGCCGCGGGGAGTGCTGCGATCGGCAGCATGAGGCTGCGACCGACTCGTTGAAGTTGCGCGAGGCCGGGGAACGGCCTTTTCGTCCCGGCGTCGGCGGTGATGCTGGACATTGATTTCCTCCTGGTGGTGCGTTGTCGGTATGGATGTTGCGTGGATGGTCTGTGGGTCAGGGTTGGTGCTGCAGGTTGAGGGTCATGTGAATCTGGTAGCGGTCGCCGCGGTACCACGAGGTGACGTGTTCGAGGAAGGCGGACCCGGCGGACGACGTCCGACGGAAGACCATCACGGGGGCATTGGCGGCGATGCCGAGGGTAGCCGCGAGCAGGGCGTCGGCGCCCTCCGCCCAAACGGCCTGTTCCGCGTTGTCGATACGCAGGCCATACTCGGTCGCGAACGTCGCGTACAGGGACCGGGTCAGGTCTTTGGCGCCGAGCTCGGGGAGCAGCTCTGCCGGGTAGTAGCCGCGTTCGAGTGCCATCGGCACCCCGTCGGCGAGCCGGAGTCTTTCGATCTCCAGCACCTGGGCGCCCGCGCCGAGTCCGAGGGCGGCCCGTACCGCGAGGGGCGCTTCGATCAACCGGGACGAACGCACGATCGTCGCGGGGACGAGGCCGCGCCGGCGCATGTCCTCCGTGAAGGACGCGAGGTGCAGGTCGCTCTGCACGCGTTCGCCGGCCACGAAGGTGCCCTTGCCCTGCACCCGGTAGAGCACGCCCTCCTCGACGAGCTGGCGGATCGCTTCGCGCACGGTCGAGCGACTGACTCCGTACCGCGTCATGAGCTTCCGCTCCGGCGGGATCGCGGCGTGGGGAGCGAGGCTGGTCTCGACCAGCTCCTCCAGGATCGAGCGCAGCTGGGCGTGCTTGGAGACCGGTCCTGATTCCAGAACCGGGGCCTCATCGATGTCGGTCATCTCGCTGCGTCCTCCGAAAGGTTGGGGTGTGTAGATACCAGCATAGGACCACTTTCGCTTTGTGGTCCGTACTGGTACGATCCAATAGTTCGATGATGAAGCCGCGGCACCCTGCTTGTCAAGACCCCCAGCCGCTCGGGTTCTCCGAGAACACCCGAAACCGAATCAGACAGGGCGCAGACTTGGCTCACGGCCGGAACGCTTCGCGCGTATCCAAGCCGCTGCAGCCGGTTCCCGGCCCACCATCACTGGAGGAAACACCATGAGCACCAAAGCGGAGCAAATCCTCGCCGGCCTCGGCGGATCAGGCAACCTCGTCGAGATCGAGGCGTGCATCACCCGACTGCGCACCGAGGTGAAGGACCCCGCCCTCGTGAACGAGCCTGCGCTCAAGGCGGCCGGCGCCCACGGCGTCTTCCGGTCCGGCACCATCGTCCAGGTCGTCGTCGGACCAGAGGCCGACAACCTCGCCGAAGACATCGAAGACCTCCTGTGAGCCGTGGGGCTCCCGTCGTCCTCGTGACGCCCGTCGTCGTCCTCGCGCCCGTGCCCGGTCGCGCCGTCGGCCTCGCCGAGGTCCCCGATCCCACGTTCGCCCAGGCGATCGTGGGTCCCGGCGCCGCGATCGACCCGCCGCGGGGCATGGTCGACGCGATTGCGCCGATCAGCGGCAGGCTGCTCAAGGTCTTCCCGCACGCCTTTGTGATCCTCTCCCCCGACGGGATCGGCGTCCTCGTCCACCTCGGCATCGACACGGTCGAGCTCCGCGGCGAGGGATTCACCCTGCGGGCGAAGCAGGGCGATCAGGTTGCAGCCGGCGACGTGATCGTGACCTGGGACTCCGCGGCCGTCGAGGCGGGCGGCCGCAATCCCATCGTGCCGGTCATCATCCTCGAGCGCACGCACGAGAACATCGACCTCGCCGATGCCGTCACGGACGGCGCCGACCTTGCCGCCGGCGACCTCTTCCTCACCGTCACCTCCTGACGGGCTGTTCCGCGAGAGCGGAGAAATGGCCCCTTCGCGCGCAGCGAAGGGGCCATTTTCGTACTCTCGCGGACCGGCATCCGCTGTGAACGCGTGCGGATGCCGCTACACGAGTGATTCCCGCCAGGCCGCGTGCAGCTGGGCGAACCGTCCGGTGCCGTCGATCAGGTCGTCGGGCGCGCCGTCCTCGACGATGATCCCGCGCTCCATCACGAGCACCCGGTCTGCGATCGCGACCGTGGACAGCCGGTGCGCGATGATGACGGCCGTGCGGTCGGCGAGGAGGGTCTGCAGCGCCTGCTGCACGAGCCGCTCGCTCGGGATGTCGAGCGAGGACGTCGCCTCGTCGAGGATCAGCACCGCCGGGTCGGCGAGGAAGGCCCTCGCGAACGAGATCAGCTGGCGCTGCCCGGCGGACACCCGGCCACCGCGTTTGTTCACGTCGGTGTCGTATCCGCCGGGAAGGTTCTCGATGAACTCGTGCGCGCCGACGGCACGCGCCGCCGCCACGATTTCGGCGGGAGAGGCGTCCGGTTTGCCGATCGCGATGTTGTCGGCGACCGAACCGCTGAACAGGTACGCCTCCTGGGTGACCATCACGATGGCGCGACGGAGGTCCTTGGGGTGCAGCCGGCGCAGGTCCACCCCGTCGAGCAGCACCTGGCCGTCGGTGGGGTCGTAGAACCGCGCCATCAGCTTCGCGAGCGTCGACTTGCCTGCCCCGGTCGAGCCGACGAGGGCGATCGTCTGCCCTGCGGGAATCGCAAGGTCGAAGGTCGGCAGAACCACCCGGTCGGACTGGTACTCGAAGCGCACCCCGGTGAAGGTGACGGCGCCGCGCGCCTCCCACAGGTCGACGGGGGCAACCGGGTCCGGCACGCCGGGGAGTTCCTCGAGCACGCCGGAGATCTTCTCGAGCGCCGCCGCGGCGGACTGGTACGAGTTGTAGAACATCGCCATCTCCTCCATCGGATCGAAGAACCGCCGGGTGTAGAGCAGCGCCGCGAGGAGCGCACCGATCGCGAGCTGCCCGTCGACGACGCGGAATCCGCCGAGCAGGAGCACGACGGCGACCGCGACGTTGCCGATCAGGATGAGGCCGGGGTCGAAGATGCCGAACAGCTGGATCACCCGGCCGTTCACCTTTCGGTAGTCCTCGACGAGCTCGCCGAAGACCTCCTCGTTGCGTCTCTCCGCCCGGAACGCCTTGACGGCGCGGATGCCCGTCATCGTCTCGACGAACTTCACGATCAGGCTCGCCGATGCGGTCCTCGACCGCCGGAACAACGTCTGCGACCGCACCTGGAACCAGCGGGTGAGCGCGAACAGCGGCACCAGGGACCCGAGCAGCACCAGCCCGCTGACGCCGTCGAGGCTCACGAGCGCGATCGCCGTGAAGGCCATGTACAACACGCCCTGCACGAGCTGGTTGATACCCGAGTCGAGCAGTTCCCGGATCGCGTCGAGGTCGCTGGTCTGCCGGGAGATGATCCGCCCGGAGGTGTACGACTCGTGGAACTCGAGGCTGAGCCGCTGGGTCTGCAGGAACACCCGCTTGCGGAGGTCGATCAGCACTGCCTGGCTGATCCTGGCCGACATCATCGTGTACCAGGCGATCAGGATCGCCCCGATCACGCCGGTGAGGAGGTAGACCCCGCCGGTCGCCGCGAGCGGGAGCCAGTCCTGGGCGAGGAGGGCAGGCAGTCCCTTGTCGATCCCGAACGCGATGAGGGCGGGACCGGCGACCTGGGCCGCGGTCGAGAGCACCACGACGAGCATCGCCGCGGTGACCCGCCAGCGCACCGGGCGGAGCAGGGAACCGAGCAGGCGCAGCGAGCGCGCCCGGATCTGCTTGCTTTCGGACGCGGTGAAATTGTTGCGTTCTTCGCCTTCGACTCCGGTGACGCTCATCGTGCGGCCTCCTCTCGCTCGGTCTGTTCTGTCCGTGCGGCCGATTCGTCCCTGGCGACCTGCCTGGTGGCGTCGCGCCGTTCTTCGTCTTCGAGGCTCGAGATGACGAACCGGTAGTGCTCGTTGGTGCGCAGGAGCTCGGAGTGCCGGCCGACCGCGGTGATCCGGCCGTCCTCGAGCAGGGCGACCCGGTCGGCGAGGGTGACCGTCGACGGCCGGTGCGCGACGATGAGCGCCGTCGTCGAGGCGAGCACCTCGCGGAGGGCGGCCTCGACGAGGGACTCGGTGTCGACGTCGAGCGCGGAAAGCGGGTCGTCGAGCACGAGCACCGCCGGCTTCGCCGCGACCGCGCGGGCGAGCGCGATCCGTTGGCGCTGGCCGCCGGAGAGGCTCATGCCCTCCTCGCCGACGAGGGTGTCGACGCCGTCGGGCAGGTCACGCACGAAGCCGGCCTGCGCGACCTGCAGGGCCTCCTCGAGCGCGGCATCCGCTGCCGCCGACCGCTCGGCGAACTCCGGCCTGCCGAGCAGCACGTTGTCGCGCACGGATGCCGAGAACAGCGTCGCGTCCTCGAACGCCATCGCGAGGTGGCCGCGCAGGTCTTCGCGGCCGAGCGAGCGCACGTCGACACCGTCGAGCGTGACCGCGCCCTGGGTGACGTCGTAGAGGCGGGTGGTGAGTGCGGTGAGGGTGGACTTGCCCGAGCCGGTCAGCCCGACGAGGGCCATGGTCTCCCCCGGCTGCAGCACGAGGTTGACGCCGTCGAGCAGGTCGGGGAAGCGCGCCGGCGAGTCGGGGTAGCGGAAGTGCACGTCCTCGAAGGCGAGTCGGCCGCGCGGCTCGGCGAGCGTGACGGGCCTGTCGGGGTCCGTGATGCTGTTTGGGGCGTCGAGCACGTCGAAGTACCGGTCGGTCGCCGTGCGGGCGTCGAACGTCATCGACAGCAGGAACCCGATCGATTCGACCGGCCAGCGCAGCACGGTCGCCGTCGCGAAGAATGCGACGAGGCCACCGACGCTGAGGTCACCCTGGGCGGCGAGCCAGACTCCGACCACGAGGCAGAGCGCGAACGCGACATCGGGCACCATCAGGAGCCAGAGCCAGATGCCGGCGATCGCGCGCGCCTTCTCGATCTCGGTGCCACGAAGGTCTTCCGCCTGCTGCGAGAAGTTCTTGAGCGCGAAACCGCCGCGCCCGAACGCCTTGAGCACGCGGATGCCGTGCACGGACTCCTCGACGGCCGTCGCGAGGTCGCCGGCCTGGTCCTGGCTGCGCCGGGCCACGACGGAGTACTTCTCCTCGAACAGGTACCCGACGATCCAGAGCGGAATCGAGCAGGCGATGAAAACGACGCCGAGGATCCAGTTCATCGAGACCAGCACGGCGGCGCCGATCACGATCGTGACGATATTGACGACCAGGAGGACCAGGCCGAAGGAGATCCAGCGCCGGATCAGGTTCAGGTCGCTCACCGCGCGGGACAGGAGCTGTCCGCTCGGCCAGCGATCGTGGAAGGAAACCGGCAGGTCCTGCAGGCGCGCGTAGAGCGCGTTCCGCATGCTCGCCTCCACGTGGGTGCCCGGGACCAGCACGAACCAGCGGCGGAGGGCGATCAGGATGGCCTCGAGCACGCCGAGGCCGAGGACGACCAGCACGGCGGGCCAGATTCCGGCGGGGTCCTGCCGGGACAGGGCGCCGTCGACGAGGCCCTGCAGCACTTGCGGGATCGCGAGGGCGACGACCGCGGCCAGGAGCGCGGCGATCATGCCCAGCACGAGCCGGGGCAACGCGGGTCGCACGTAGGGGAAGAGGCGCAGCAGGGTGCGCAGCGTGCTCGCGCGCTTCCCGGGCTGCTCAGGGGCCGCTGCCGGTGTGGCAGCAGGTGTGCTGGGTGGCGTCGAGGCGGTCGGTGGGTTCGGAGTCGTGTCCATGGGAGTGGGTGGTGTGGTTTCGATGGGAGTGGTTGGTGTGATCTGGGTCACGAGTGGAGCCTGTTCGGATACATGGTGCCGATGGACGCCAGCGGGGTGCGCTGGGCGTCGAGGAGTCGAAGAAGTCGCGTCGGAGTCGCGTTCGACGGCGGGCGGGAAGCTGGGCGCTTCCATACGGTCGCGACGACGGGACGCCGGTCGCGGGCTGCGGGTTACGGGCGGGGTGCTGGAGGAGGGAGCCGACGCGCGATGCGGATGGAGTGGCTAGGCCGCGTTGTCGTGGACGCCCACGGCAGAGCCAGCGCCGGTGATCGCATTCCCAGCGAGCTGTGGCTGTGCTGTCTGTGTCATGTCGGCCTCCTGAGCGCGTCGAATCCTCGTTGTGCTCCCCGTGTCAGGCAGCCTTCCAGACTACGACCCCACCGTGCGTCGGCGCAAGCACCTCTTTGAGAGTCGGGTCCGCGGACTCCCGGTCAGCGGATGCGTACGCTCAGGCAGGTGACGCAGCCCTCGAGCTTCTCGAATTCGGAGATGTCGACGGTGACGACGCGGTAACCGCGGGCGGCGAACAGGGCGGCCGAGCGCGGGGCCGCGCTCGACATCAGCACCGCGTCCGGGGCCAGCACAACGACAGCGGTGCCGCACTCCTCCGGGACGGGCAGGAAGGGTTCGAACACCGTCGAGTCGTCGACGAGGGGCGGATAGCCGATCACGGTCGCGTCGGGCAGGGCGGTGACGGCGGACTTGAGATGCAGCACCTTGCTGATCGGGACCGCGACGACGGTGTAACCGCGCGGGACCAGGATGTCGCGGAGCTGGTCGATGCCGGCGTCGTTCGTGCGCAGGCTGCGGCCGACGTACACGGTCCGGCCGATCTTGAGTACGTCGCCGCCGTCGAGGGTGCCGGGCAGCGCGAGGCGGTGCACCGGGATGCCGAGGCCGCGGACGGCGGCCTCCGCCCCCGCGGTCTCGTCCCGGCGGCTCGGGGCCCCCGGGCTGGTCAGCACGGCGATGTCGCCGAAGGAGATGACGGCATCCTCGATGAAGACCGAGTCAGGGAGCAGCGGGGCCGGTTCGACCTCGATCACGTCCCAGCCCTCCGCGGCGAGCGCTGCGACGTAGCCGGCCCACTGGGTGCGGGCGAGCCCGAGGTCGACGGGGACGCGCTCGATGTGCGTGAGCTGGCCCTCGGCGAGGTTGTCGGCGGGGCGACGGACCAGGGCGATCCGGCGAGCGGCGGGTTCGAATGCGGGGATGTCCATCCCGACAGTGTATGGGCTCGCCGGGTGCGGCTTCGCCGGCCGCGCGCAGGTGCCCCGCCGGTCAGAGCTTCTTGTCGCTGATCTCCTGGATCGGCATCGAGCGGGTGAATTCCTCGCCGCGGTGCACGGCTTCGGAGTCTCCGGAGAACAGGCCGGGTGCCTCGGTGACGGGGCGTTGTTCCCTCGGGGCGCTCGTGGCCGACGTCGTGGGGCGGCGGGCCGGCTGCCGAACCTCGACGCGGCCGAGCGGGAGTGCGTCCGGGTTCTCGGCGACGAGCCACCCGACGAGGTTCTCTCGCACGATGCAGCGCAGGTCCCAGAGCATCGCGGCGTCCCCGGCCGAGACCAGAACACGGATGCGGACGAAGCCGCCGACGGCATCCGTCACCTGCAGCACGGCAACGCGCCGGTCCCAGAGCTCCGTCTGGACGACGATCCGGTTCAGCTCCTCGCGCATGGCCCCGGTGCTGACCCTCCAGTCGACGTCGAACTCGACGGAGCCGAGCAGTTCGCTCGTGCGGCGCGTCCAGTTCTGGAACGGCGTCGTCGTGAAATAGGTCGAGGGCAGCACCATCCTGCGGTCGTCCCAGATGTGCACGACGATGTAGGTGAGGGTGATCTCCTCGATCCGGCCCCACTCGTTCTCGACGATGACGACGTCGTCGACGCGCAGGGCGTTGCTGAAGGAGAGCTGCATGCCGGCGAAGACGTTGGCGAGGCTCGACTGGGCGGCGAGGCCGGCGACGACGCTCAGGAGACCCGCCGAGGCGAAGAGGCTCGCCCCGACCGCAGCGGCCCCTGGGATGCTGAGCAGCACCGTGCCGATCGCGCAGACGATGACCACGACGACGCTGATCCGGCGGAGCATCCGCAGCTGGGTGCGGACCCGCCTGGCCACCCGGTTGTCCCGCACGTCGATGCGGTACCGCGCGGCGATGACTTCCTCGAAGAAGTACATCAGCGCCGCGACGAGCCAGGTCGCCGCCGCGATGAACAGGGCGCGCATGATGAAGTCGACCGCGAGGGTCAGGTCCGGCGTCGTCGTCAGGTACACGGACGTCACGATCCAGAGGGCGCCGATCAGGATCACAATCCGGAAGGGACGCCGGCACAGGCGGATGAACGCGCGCGCCCAGGCCCGCTTGCGCGCGGCCATCCGGAAGACGAGCGCGGCGACCGCGGTGATCACAAAGGCGCTGATCACCGCGACGACGAACGCGATCAGAAAGGTGGGTTCGATGAAACCGTCGAGCAGCGGCACGGGTGTCCCTTCGACCGGACCGCCGACTAGCGAACCGGACCCTTCCATCGTGCCAGACCCCGCTGGCAGGAGCCTCCGCGGATCAGTGGAAGAAGTGGCGCTCTCCGGTGAAGTACATCGCGACGCCGGCCTCTACGGCAGCGGCGATGACCTCGGGGTCGCGCACCGAACCTCCTGGCTGTACGACCGCGGTGACCCCGGCCTCGAGGAGGACCTGCAGTCCGTCGGCGAACGGGAAGAACGCATCGGAGGCCGCGACGGAGCCGGCGGCCCTGTCCCCGGCGCGCAGCACGGCGAGGTGGCACGAGTCGACCCGGTTGACCTGGCCCATGCCCACGCCGACGGATGCCCCGGAGCGGGCGAGCAGGATCGCGTTCGACTTCACGGACCGGCACGCCTTCCACGCGAACTCGAGGTCGGCGCGGGTGGCCGCGTCGACCTCCTCGCCGGCGGCAAGGGTCCAGGTCGAGGAGTCGAAGTCTTCGAACGAGTCGGTCTCCTGCACGAGCAACCCGCCGGAGATCTGGCGAAGCTCGAGCGAGGAACGGTGGTAGTTCTCCGGAAGCTCGAGCAGGCGGATGTTCTTCTTCTGGCTGAGCAGTTCGAACGCGGCCGGTTCGAAGCCGGGTGCGACGAGCACCTCGGTGAAGATCTGGCTGACGGTCTCGGCCATGCCGAGGGTCACGATTCGGTTGGCCGCGATGACCCCGCCGAATGCGGAGACCGGGTCGCAGTCGTGAGCCCGCTTGTGGGCCGAGGCGATCGCATCCGGCGCCTTGGTGTTGGCCACGGCGATGCCGCACGGGTTGGCGTGCTTGATGATGGCGACGGCCGGTTCGGCGAAGTCGAAGGCCGCGCGCACGGCGGCATCGGCGTCGACGTAGTTGTTGTAGGACATCTCCTTGCCGTGGCGCTGCACCGCCTGGGCGATGCCCTCTCCGCCTTCGCCGAGGTAGAGCGCGGCGGCCTGGTGCGAGTTCTCGCCGTAGCGCAGCACGCTGCCGCGGGTGGCCTCGATCGCGAGGGTGCCGGGGAAGGGGCCCTCGTCGTCGAAGGCGGTGCCGATCACGGCGTCGAACTCGTCGAGGATGGCCTCATCGAGGGCCTCGGTGTCGTCCTGCCACTGGTCGTAGACGTTCTCGGTGAACCATGCGGAGACGCTCAGGTCGTAGCCGGCCGTGTGCTCGAAGGCGAGCGAGGCGAGCTTGCGGCGCAGCTCGAGCGTCGTTCCCCCTGCGGAGACGGCGGTGACGATCTCGCCGTAGTTCTCCGGGTCGACCACGATCGCGACGTTCGGGTGGTTCTTCGCCGCGGCGCGCACGAGTGCGGGGCCGCCGATGTCGATCTGCTCGATGACCTCGGCAGCGGGTGCGCCGGAGTTCACGGTCTCGACGAAGGGGTAGAGGTTCACCACGACGAGTTCGAAGGGCGCGATGCCGAGCTCGGTGAGCTGGGCCTCGTGGGCGGCGAGCCGCAGGTCGGCGAGGATGCCGGCGTGCACTCCGGGGTGCAGGGTCTTGACCCGCCCGTCGAGGGACTCCGGGAAGCCCGTGACGGCGGCGACATCGGTCACGGCGAAGCCCGCGGCACGGATGCTCGCCGCGGTCGACCCCGTCGACACGATTTCGACGCCGGTCGCCACGAGGGCCGCAGCAAGCTCGACCAGGCCGGTCTTGTCGCTCACCGAGATGAGCGCCCGCCGCACCGGGACGACATCGCGTTCGCGGTAAAGGCTCTGGTCGTTGCTGTGCCCGCTCATATCTGGGAGTGCTCCTTGAGGTTCGTGTTTCCGTTGGCGATGTCGAGAACGGCCTGCACGAGCAGGCGCCGTTCGACGATCTTGATCCTGGCGTGCAGGGAGTCCTCGGTGTCGTCCTGAAGCACCGGCACCCGCTCCTGCGCGACGATGAGGCTGGCTCCGGTCTCGGGGACGCCGGCGGCGAGCGCGTCGCGCACCCCGTGGGCTCCTGGAAATTCGGGCAGGTAGGCCGGATGCGTGTTGAGGAGGTTCGGGGTCAGTGCGGCGACGACCCTGGCGGGCAGGAGACGCATGAAGCCGCTGAGCACGACGAGATCCGGCGTCCATTGCCGGATCACGGCGAGCAGTTCGTCGCCCCACTCCTCGCGGGAGGCGAACGAGCTGTACGGAACCGTGAAGGTGGACACGCCGAACTCTTCACCGAGGTCGAGGCCGTCCGCGTCCCTGTCTGCCCCGATCGCGACGACCCGCGCCGGGTACTCGGCGTCCTGGCACGCTTCCAGGAGGGAACGGAGGTTGGATCCCCCGCCGGAAATCAATACGACCAATGACAGCACTGGACGAGCCTATCGTTTGCCGGTCCTCGCCGGTGGGGCCGCGGCGGGGGCCGTGGCGCCGGAGGTGGCCCCGCGCCGCCGGATCGGGGGCGTCAGCATTCCGAGAACAGCGGCGACGCCGACCTCGAGCGCGGCGAAAGCGCCGACCAGCAAGGGGTTCGGCCCGACGTCCACGAGCCGGCCTGGACCGAGGGCCCCTCCGGACCACCAGGCCAGCAATCCGAGGACAATGCCGGCGACGACACCGGCCAGTGCTCCGGTGAGAGCCAGCCGGCCGCGATCGGCGCCGGGCTCGCCCGCACGGTGCTGGCGCTGCCGGGTTGCGAAAGCCGTGAGATAGCCGATCAGAACGGGCACGAGCAGCCCGAGGAACCCGAAGGCGAGGCTGCCGTGCGGGAGCACGCCGAGCAGCGGCAGTCCGGGTACCGGGCCGAGGACGGTGCCGACCGGGGACACGCTCGACCCGATGCCGACGGCGATGCCGGGCCCGACGAACCAGGCTGCCGCCCAGATCACGAGGTTGGGGATGAGCGCGAGCTGGGCGATCGTCAGGGTGATGCCGCCCATCACCCCGGCCTGCACGGTCTCGTAGAGGCCGATGATCGTCGCGAAGTTGCCGAGGATCAGCACGAAGACGGCGAGGGCCGCGACGCCGACCGTTCCGGTCGCGGCGCCGAAGCCGGCACGGAGGGCTCCGGCCAGAACCGAGCGCCATTCGGCGGGCACCTCGGGCAGCCGGGGCGACCGCGGAAGGGCCGGGAGCGCGGGAAGGGCGCGCAGCCAGGCCGGACGGCCGGTTGCCGGGCGACCAGGAGCCGGGTGAGCGGAAGCCGGGTGAGCGGAGGCTCCCTGCAGGTGAGGCGCCTGACCGGCAACCGGATGCTCTGGCGACTCGGTCCGGTGGCGGGCGCCGATGAACACCCCGGCGGCGAACACGGCCGTGGGCAGGAGCACGCCCTGCGGGATCGACGGCTGCAGGGCATCCGTGCCGACGGTGAGGGTGAGCAGGGTCGCGAGCAGCCCGTAGACGGGGATCGCGGTCAGGACGCCGGTCCAGCGGTGCGGCGAGTCCGCCGCGCGGCGGCCGGTGTGCCTGCCGAGGAACAGGGCGAGCACGGCGAAGCCGAGGAGCGCGATCGTGAGCGAGAACGGGGCCTCCGCGCCGGGCAGGCCGAGCGCGGCGACGACGGTGGGGTCGAGCTGGACGGCGAGGTCGACGCCGTTGCCGAGCAGCCAGACCGTGACCGAAGCGCGCCAGAAGACGAGCCAGTCGACCGCGAGGCCGTACTGGGTGGCCCACAGGATGGTCAGGGGCACCAGGGAGACGCCCACTCCGATGGCTACGACAATGAGCGCCTCGAGTGCGGCGAGCAGGGCTGTCGTTAAGCGGTTCATCCGGTGGGAGCCTACCTCGCCCGCCTGACCGGCCCGCGCGCCCCCGCCGTGACGCGCGAAAAAAAGGGGGCCCGCCGTGATGGCGGGCCCCCTCTTCTGGCTCTGCGAGCGGATGCCGGTCTACAGTGCGGCGAGAACCTCGCGCAGCAGGGTCGCGGTCTCGCTCGGCGTCTTGCCGACCTTGACCCCTGCGGCCTCGAGGGCCTCTTTCTTGCCCTGGGCGGTGCCTGCGCCGTCGGAGACGATCGCCCCGGCGTGGCCCATGGTCTTGCCCTCCGGCGCCGTGAAGCCCGCGACGTAGCCGACGACGGGCTTGGTGACGTGCGCCCGGATGTAGTCCGCCGCCTTCTCCTCCGCGTCGCCGCCGATCTCGCCGATCATCACGATCGCGAGGGTCTCCGGGTCGTTCTCGAAGGCCTCGAGGGCGTCGATGTGCGTGGTGCCGATGATCGGGTCGCCGCCGATGCCGATCGCGGTCGAGAAGCCGAGGTCGCGCAGTTCGTACATCATCTGGTAGGTCAGGGTGCCAGACTTGGAGACGAGGCCGACCGGGCCCTTGCCGGTGATGTTCGCCGGCGTGATGCCGACGAGCGCTTCGCCCGGCGTGATGATGCCGGGGCAGTTCGGCCCGATGATGCGGGTCTTGTTGCCCTTGGCCTTGGCGTATGCCCAGAACTCGGCGGAGTCCTGCACCGGGACGCCCTCTGTGATGATGACGAGCAGCGGGATCTCGGCGTCGATGGCTTCGATGACGGCGTCCTTGGTGAAGGCCGGTGGGACGAAGGCGATCGAGACATCCGCCCCGGTCTTCTCGATCGCCTCGGCGACCGAGCCGAAGACGGGCAGTTCGACGTCGCCGTGCACGACGGTGGTGCCGGCCTTGCGGGCGTTGACGCCGCCGACGACCTGGGTGCCTGCCTTGAGCATGAGGGCGGTGTGCTTGGTGCCCTCACCGCCGGTGATGCCCTGGACGATGACCTTGGAGTCCTTGTTGAGGAAGATAGACATGTTCGAAAATCCCTTACTTCGCGGCGTAGGCGAGCTCGGCGGCCTTGGCGGCGCCCTCGTCCATGGTGGCGGCCAAGGTGACCAGCGGGTGGTTGGCCTCGGTGAGGATGCGGCGGCCTTCCTCGACGTTGTTGCCGTCGAGGCGCACGACGAGGGGCTTGTTCGCGGCGCTGCCGAGCTCGGCGAGCGCGCCGACGATGCCGCGGGCGACCGCGTCGCAGGCGGTGATGCCGCCGAAGACGTTGACGAAGACGCTCTTGACCTGCGGGTCGCCGAGGATGACGTCGAGTCCGGCCGCCATGACCTCAGCGGATGCTCCGCCGCCGATGTCGAGGAAGTTGGCCGGCTTGACGCCGCCGAAGTTCTCGCCCGCGTACGCGACCACGTCGAGCGTGGACATCACGAGACCGGCGCCGTTGCCGATCACGCCGACGACACCGTCGAGCTTGACGTAGTTGAGGTCGTTGAGCTTGGCCTTGGCCTCGAGCGGGTCGGCGGCTGCCGCGTCCTCGAGCAGGGCGTGCTTCGGGTGGCGGAAGCCGGCGTTCTCATCGAGGGTGACCTTGCCGTCGAGGGCGATGATGTCGCCTTCTTCGGTCAGGACAAGCGGGTTGACCTCGACGAGAGTCGCGTCCTCGCCCTTGAAAACGTTGTAGAGCTGCACGAAGACCGGGGCGACCTTCTCGACGAGCTCGGCGGGGAACTTCGCCTCGACCGCGATGCGCCGGGCCGTTTCGAGGTCGATCCCGAGGTTCGGGTCGATCGCGACATAGGCGAGCGCCTCGGGCTTCTCGACGGCGAGAACCTCGATTTCGACGCCGCCCTCGTAGCTCGCGAGCGAGAGGTACGAGCGGTTGGACCGGTCGAGCAGCACCGAGAAGTAGAACTCCTGCTTGATGCGCGCGCCGCCGGCGACCATGACCCGGTTGACGGTGTGGCCCTTGATGTCGAGTCCGAGGATCGCCTGGCCGGCCGCGAAGGCGTCGTCGGGGGTCTTGGCGACCTTGACGCCACCCGCCTTGCCGCGACCGCCGACCTTCACCTGGGCCTTGACGACGACGACACCGCCGAGCTTCTCCGCTGCGGCGCGCACCTCCTCGGGTGTGTCCGCGATGATGCCCGGCAGAACCGGGACTCCATACTGCTCAAACAGGTCTCTTGCCTGATATTCGTAAAGGTCCACGCTGCTTTGTCCAATCCGCGTCTTAGCGTTCCTGCTGGGTACGAGGGGTGTGCCGGCACAGCGTCCGCCATCGAATGTAGCTCGACGTCGAGACAATCTGACCAGTTCAAACTCTAGCGTCCCACATGCCCCTGCCTCGCCAAACCTTCCGGACGGCAGTACCATGCCAGCCACACCCCCCGCCGCCCGGAAGGACCGCGCATGGCCGGACCGTTCAGGACATCCGCTCCCCCGCACGTTCTCGAACTGCGGGTGCACGGCATCAACAACACCTCGCCGTTCGCCCTGCTCGACCTGCCGCCGGATGAGGTCGAGCTCGCCGCCGGCGATGTGCTCGGCAGCTTCTGGACGCCGACTCCAGATTCCCTCCGGCGTCATCGCCGGGCAGCCGATGCCGCGGAGCAGCGCGGCTACGTCCCTCGCCGGATCCGCCGCGAGGCATACTCCTGGGGCGGACTGGTGCGCAGCACCCCCGGTGGGGCCGGGCCGGTCTGGGCGGTCATCGCCGCACTCGCCCGGATCGGCTGGGCCCTGCTGCTCCCGTTCTCGATCGCCAACGCTGCCGCCTGGTGCTGGAGGCTCCCGACCCAGGCGGTGCCGCGCGGCCTCAGCGTCCGGGCCGGGGTCATCCGCCTGTTCGGCGTGCTGCTGACGCTCCTGCTCGTCGCGACGGTCGCGAACCTCGGCATCGACCTGCTCGCCCGGCAGTGCTACGTCGACGGGGCGCTGGTCTGCTCCGGGCTGCCCGGCGCGCTCGGCGGCCTCGCCGCGTGGACGACCGGGCAGCGGATGGCCGTCTTCTCGCGCGCGCCGATCGCACGCACCTCGTCCTTGAACAGGGTGCGGGGCGGTTCGGCGAGCTCGAACTTCAGGTCTTCC